>JALVEG010000346.1 GCA_027031145.1 Saprospiraceae bacterium
AAAAGGCTCTTAAATTTGGTGTTTATTTAAGGCATAATTATTTAAAATTTCAACGCTCAATTTTTACTTTTTAGGACTAAATTGTAAGGTTCAATGGCTCGTAAATTTTGGGTAAAAGCCGCTTGGTGTTGTTTTTTTAAGAGCCTCTTGGTGTTGTTTTTTTAAAGAGTAAGACGTATAAAAATTCGCGGCTTAAGAGTCGTCAAATTTTAAGAACTTGGGTGAAATTCCCATAAAACTCGCCAAAATATTTGGGGTAAAGTGAGTATTTTAATGTTTGGGAATAGCTCTTTGGGAAAAAAAGTAAAAAATTGCCAACGCGCATTTAGATTCGGTTAAAAATTTCTGAAATTTCGGGTTTAAACGTGGAAATTTTGTGATTTTGATGTTTAAAATGTCAATGTTTGGGCTAATTTTACTAAATTTCGGTCAAATTTTGGGGTAAAGGCTCTTGAAGTTCAGGTAAAAGTTGAAATTTAAAGTTGTTTAAAATTGAAATTTCGGGCTAAAAGCTCTTAAATTAAGTGCCTTGGAAATTAAGGCTAAATTTTTAAAACTCTCAACGCTCAATTTTTACTTTTTTGGACTAAATCTTAAGGTTCAATGGCTCGTGAATTTCGGGTAAAAGCCGCTTGGATTATCGTTATTATAAAGTTTAAAGTGAAAAAATGATATTTTCCTCGGGTTTTGGGCTAAAATGGATGTTTAGGGAAGTAAACCCAAAAATCCAACCAGCACAACTCGGCACAAGTCATTCGGAATAATAATTAACAAACAACACTAAATCACAGCGACTAACAAGCGATGATGACAGAATGACGAAAAATACCTAATTTGTACTTAAATAGCTTACTTGACATCGCAGTATTTTAAAAGATTCTCGTATTTTCGCCACTCTGCATATCGCGAGACCGTTATGCATAATTTAAGTAAAACCAAATGAAGAAAATAAATGCAGCAAATATTTTAGCTTTTTTAGCAATAATTATTTCAATAATAGTAGCCATCCCTTCATTTATAGCATTGAATGAAAGTAGAACTATTATTTACTATTCAGTAGATAATAATAGAATAGAAATACCGAATTCGATTGACAAGAAAAGGATAAATGAAATTTTTATAAAGAATAATATCCCTAATAACTCATCTATAATAGAAATCTCTAATAAAGGTAATAAAAAAGCTAAAACAGTTGAAATTGCATCATCTGTTCCAGGTAAAATAAACTATTTAGAATTCGAACCTGAGCTAAATGATAAACAAATATTAGCGAAGCTCTTAAATAGTGAAATTGATAGTAATAGTTTTAAAATTAATATTGGAGATTTTTATGAAGACTTCAATTTGAAAATTAAAATTGGCTATTTTGATATTAAAAATCAAGATATAAAAGATATCCAAATAATATATGATGATTTCAAAGCTCAAAAGGTTAAGAGTGCCTTTTCTGAACCAAAATGGACATATTGGACAATGTTTAAAACACCTGTATATATTTTGTTAATTGGGCTTGGGATTGCATTATTAGTAGCCCTAATTATTAATATTATGAAAAATGAAAAATCAAGACAAATGTTTTATGATATTATAAGGTTATCAGCAGAAATGCTAATCGGACATTAATGGAAAACAAAAACTATGCACAACAAAAAATATAGTGCATTTGGCAGATAGTGCTAAAAATGAAGATGATAGCAATAAATAAACATAGTGCAAAACCGAAAATTTGGAGCATTGAAATGCCAAACGCACCATATTTAAACCGTTCTACCTCATTCTTTTCAAATAATCTTAATAATTAGTTGCCAAGAACAAGGTAAAGTAAAAGATGTTAGATATGCTATTGTTGAGAGATATAATGCTAATTACTTGAAAGATTCAATAAGATACGCACCTTATGATTATTATGTAGGTAAAAACATAATATTTCCAGAGAATTCGAACTTCTTTTACTATCATACCGACCTTAAGGTCAATTTTAAAGTGCACCATTTGGCTTTAAGAGAGAAGATTTGAAGCAATTATTAAGAAAAGTATGGAAAACTGCAAAAAAAGCTCAAGAATTGCATAAATAAAGAGAGCAAAGAGCAGTTGAAAGATTCAATTATCACATTATTAACGACATACTAAAGATTGATGTATTTCGAATTTTTGCTGATTTTTCAATTTTAGTCATATCGTAAATACTTATTTATTTACCAGTTGTAAGAAATCTGATTTTGTATATTCTGACCTAGCATCAATTTTTGTGGAGGCTTACTCTGATATAAACAAGGCTGTATCCTTGATTATGACTGAATTTAAGATAGGTTCTAAAGTTGTAAAAAACGTGAATTTTATTTACGTTTTTAAACGGTAAAAACATAAATATAATTTATAAAAAGGTAATATTCTATTCTGAAATTTAACATTCGTTAGAATATTCCACTGAAAAATCACTATGATAATAAAAGTTAAAAATCTTATCATTAATAATTAGATATGTAAAGAAAATTGGATTTTCTTATCATAATATTGTATCTTTGTAAAGGAAAACGGAAAATCTTTACATAATGAAACAATAGCGTCCTAAACAATTAAAAAAAAGTTAAAAAAAAGGAGAAGTAATTTAATATCTCAAATTATCTTTGAGTTTGAACAAAAAAACAACTTCTCCAATGACAAATGTAACAT
>JALVEG010000347.1 GCA_027031145.1 Saprospiraceae bacterium
TGAAACTTTGAACAATCCATCCCCTCGATACGCTAAGGCTACATCTCGATACGCTTCGCTAATCGATGCATCGCTCGGGGCATCGCTCCTCGATACAATTCCTCCTTCGTCGGAATCACTCGGAGCATCGCATTTCATTATTCCATTATTCCAATCTTCCTTCAATCTCATTCAATCTACATCAATCTTTAATCAATCTTTCTCAATCTACATCAATCTCTCATCTCTCAGTCTCTCCCTTTCCCTTTCTCTCCGTCTCTCCGTCCCTCCCTCTCTCTATCTCTCCCTCGCCTCTTCGCTCTTTCGCCCATTCGCCTCATCACCTCCTCTTCTCCATCCATTCATCCACATCCACTGCATACTGTATCACTTCAATCATCGAACTATCGTATCCGAAAAACCTATATGGAATCTCCAAGCTTTCTAGTATATCTTTAGCATAAGCAAATCCTTGTATCAAATTCGGACCACCCCGTCCGGCTACTACAAATATTTCTTTCCTGCCGTGCTTGACAAAATAATCCCGCAATGCATCAAACATCGCCTTGAAAGTGACAAAAATATCGGTATTGTTGGCTTTGCCTCCGATTATCAACAGGACATTGCTTTGCTCCAGCCAATAATCATAAACAATTCCGGCTATATTATACATTTTTTCATAAGGCGGATTGCCTCCGAAATCACTGGAAATCGTGGTTTTTTCCGATAATATCTCCGTAGCAGCACTGTTTGCTCCTCCTCCAAACATAAAAGAAGTTATAGTTCCTTCCGGATTGATTACTGCAACATCACTTTGCCCTTGATATGTACGCAATTGATTAACTTCAATTTCAAATTCGGATAAATTGGTTTCAAAAATCTCTGCCGGCAAATTAAGTCTCGCTGCCAAAGGATTGTCAATATCAAGCATTCCTTTAAAATCACATCCGATTGCATTCAATCTTTTTCCCACTCTTTCCATCCGGATAGGATTAAGCTCTATCATAGTAAAACCGTAATCATTGTACAATTCCCACAATTTAGGTAAATGCCGTACCAAAGCACTAACCATTTCCTGCGGTGCATTCAATTTGGCAAGTGCATCGATGATATGGTAGTTTTTCAATCCCGTCAATATATCAAATGATCCTTCCACTATCCTGTCCGGCGGCAAATCTTCGATATCAACTCCTCCGTCTATCGACAAGGTGAAATTCACCCTTCTCGTTATAGTTGAAACATTGAGATTGAAATAGACTTCAAATTCAGAAGGGATAAACTCCTCAAAAGTCACCCCATTGGCAATCACCTTTTCGTTATGAAAGGTATGTTCTGCAAAATACAATTTTCGTTTTGCTTCCATTGCTTCATTCACCGAACTGACAATCTTCACCAGTCCGGCTTTACCTTTTTTGCCGACTCCACCATAAAATATCGGTTTAATAACGAGTTTCCCCCTCTTTTCCAACAACTTTTCTATTTCTTCATAAGTAGCATTGGAATTCAATACCTCTGGTACAGGAAAACCAGCAAGTTTAAGAATAGATGCTCCATAACGCATACCGGTAATACGCATAACATATTATTTTGAAAGGATTAATTATTCAAGATTAACTATCAATAATATTGCAGGTTTGAAAGTTAATTCTTAATTTTTGTTCATTACAAAGATAATATATTATCTCAATATATGCAAAAAAAGATAAAATATCTTTAACCCGGCTTATTCACGTGTTTTCGTAATGAGAGTTCAAAATACCAACCTGCCCGCTGTACAAAGTACTTTGGCAGGCGGGTAGTAAAGGGAAGCGCAGGAAATTTTTACCGAGTAAATGTAACCCCATTTTTGAGGTATAAAATTTTTAAGCATTTCCTTTAATAGCAGGTAGTTTGAACTCGTAACAGAAATAATCGTGAATAATCCGGGTTAATACTTTTACCTAATCACAGTAATATCTCCTGTTAACACACTATCTTTACCTTGTGAAGTTCTATACTTTATATAGTAAACATATACTCCGGGGGATACTCTTTTGCCCTTGAAAGTGCCATCCCACTCTATATTGTCGTTATCATTCCAGAATATGATTTTTTCTCCCCAACGATTATATATTGCTCCCTCCAACATATCCGGCTTATAGTCCTTGAAATCTAAATGCCATATATCGTTTATGCCGTCTCCGTCAGGAGTAAATATATTGGGAACATATATATTGACTTTAAAATCGATTGTTATCAACAAGGTATCCATTGCTTCACACCCGTTTTCATCATAAATCACAACCCTGATTTCCTTACTATCATCAATAACGATATCTATATCTTCATCCTGCACGTCTTGCAATTCCCCGTTAATATACCATTCTATTTGTGAATATTGATCAATATTAGTTCCTGCTATTAAATGAACAATCGTATCATAAAATGTAACTGTAATATCCTGCCCCAGATCAATTTGAGGTAACGGATGTACTATTATACTAATAAAAGCCGTGTCAGGTTCACAACCTTTTTTACTTACAACATAAGGATACATTCCTTCCTCGTCTTTTTGAGGATCAAAAATACCGGATTCTGTTGTCGATTTTATCCATTTACCTGTCAAAGATGCCTCTTCTGACAATAAATCCATCAAATTGATTTCAGGATCATCGGCACATAATTCGATTAAAGTATCTTCTCCTGCAACAGGATAATCTTCTTCTATTATGATATGAGCATAAGCCGTATCGCTAATTCTTTGTTTGGAATAGGCAACAAATCCTATTTTTCTTTCTCCTGCGGCAGGATGAATGGAAGTATTGCGATATCGTGTATTGCGAATTGTAATCTCCAAAGGATTAAAATCATAAGGAGTTTTATTTATCAAAGTGGCTTTTTGTCCGGTTTGCCGGACAATTGCCAGTCCTCCATAGTCGGGTATATCAATAAATTCTTCCGTACCGTCAGGAACCGGTGATACAAAAAATATATGCATTGAGTCAATTCTGCTACCTGAATATACTTCAAGATCAACATCGGATAATAATATATCGTCATAAAAACACCGCGCAGTATCGATATAATCATACTTCCTTTCCGCTCCCGAACTATTGTCCAAATCCAAATCCACTAACAGCTCGCAATCGGAATTGAGGATGTTCCATTTAGTTTTAGCGTCATAGATATATAAATAATCAGACGGAACTTCGCATATTTTAGTTATAAGACCGGAATTAAAATCTAATTCACCAAGGTATTGCTTTTTAGAATAAGTGGAATCTTTATAAATCACATAAGTATTATAGCTTTCACAATCATTTCTTATTGAAAACATCGCATCGATAAAACTCTCATCAGTCTTATAAGTAAAAATTATTTTACTATTTAAAGTATTTGAAGTATCTAATTTCACAATATATTGAAAATCCATATAATTGGCATACCAATCAATATATGAAGTAGCATAATAATAATTGCTATCTCTATACATCAAAGTTTCATTATTTGCAAGTAAAGTATCGGCTAATACTCCATAATGAATCCATTTTTTTTGCTTGGTTATGTATTTTACAACATCCCATTGACACACCAATATATCACCATCTTCATTTGATAATATTGCAGGATAAACATTGAAGGGAAATTGATTTCCATAGCTTTCAAAAGTTCTCTTGCAAGAATCTATTGAAATATAAAACAACTTAATAAACCCTTCTGTACCAATTATATTATTGTCAGGCAGAAAAGTAAAGCCTTCTATAAAATATTCACTTAAACTATCATTGTTTTTCAATGAACAAACAGGTTCAAAAAAACAATTTTCATTATTGAACTTTGAAAAACTTGTTTTCCCACCATCCCACATATCATCACCGTGAATAAAATATACATCCTGTGAATAAAGAGAATCGGATAATAAAAAAAATATTGTATATAATAAAAATATAAATTTCATTTCAACATAATCATTGAATCATACAATTAATAAATTCAATAGGATGATTTTTGTATCTCGCAAAACACTACAATTTATTTCAAATATACAACAATTTTCATAACAAAACAAATAATAACGAACTATAACTTTTTACAATCACAACCACACTTTCGTGCCTTCCGTACAATTTTTGCACATATCTATTTTATCCCTGCCTTTTGAAATGGCATTGCGAAAAGCTGCATAGTTGTCATTATCCCAAATATCATAAAATGAGTTTTCATTTAGTTCTCCCATTACATATTTTGCATCTTTATCAAAGCAACATGGTACTACTCTACCATCCCAGGTAATCACATTGGAATGCCACATTTTCCAACAACTATTTGCCAATTTGTTTTTAATACTATATGTGCCATCCGCATTTTTTCTGTACCGGGAATATTTATCTATCGTAGGTATAAGGGGATTGCCGGTTTTATAATTATATATTTGAGCGGTTTTGAATAAGACACCGTCAACACCCATTTCTCCGGCAAGAGATTTAATATCCTCGATTTGATGCTCATTGGGTTTTACTACCAAAAATTGAAAAAAGACGATAGGTTTTGATGATTTAAGAGCTTTTTTCCATTTGACAATATTTCGAGTTCCTTCCAATACTTTTTCGAGATTTCCTCCCCGCCTGTACGATTCATACACCTCTTGGGTAGTTCCATCAAGGGAAATAATCAGTCTGTCCAAACCCGATTCTACGGTTTTTTTTGCATTTTCATCATTTAGAAAATGGCCGTTTGTGGAAGTGATGGTATATAATTTTTTTCCGGCAGCATATTTCACCATATCGAGAAAATCCGGATTGATATACGGTTCGCCCTGAAAATAAAATATCAGATATATCAATTCCCGATAAATTTCATCTATGGTTTTTTGAAAAAACTCTTTATTAAGATTTCCTGTTGGTCTTGAAAAAACTCGCAATCCGCTTGGACATTCGGGACATTGCAGATTGCAGGTTGTAGTCGGTTCAAAAGATATGGAAAACGGTTTGCCCCAATGCTTTGATTTACCGGTCGCTTTAGAATAATAATACGAACTCAACAATTTCAACAGATTCGCCACCCTTCTAAATGACAATTTGGAAAGAAAATTGAAAGCGTCATATATTTTTGCCATTTTATTCATCACACCGGCATCATATAATATATCTACAAATATAAAATGGTTTTAGTTGAGAAAAGCACATTATTTTCTTTATATCGGTTATTTTTTTTTGGGGCGATTCTCCATAGAGATTTTTCCACCCGCTATTGCCTCGCAAAAATCTCTACCACAAAACTTCCCTTGAAGCACCCTCCAAGCAAAAGCCTGCCCTGTAGTTAAACGTACAGGGGTCTCCTGACCTTTTTGCAAACTGCTCCTAAACACGCAAAAGCTCCCCACACATTTTGTCACTATTTTTGTTTGCTATCGCCACAAAAATACCGCCAAAATATCTATGGGGTTGCGCTTTACGGAGTATTTTCGATTTATCCTAATCCGTCAGCTAAAGCAGACGGCAATCTACACATCAAAGAGAGTTTGAAACAATTGATATTCAAGATGTTTTACTACATAACCACTTCTTAATTCGACATTCGTATCCCGTAGGATATTTATCCAACGCGGTTAACCGATATTCTACACCTCCTACATCTGCCCATTTTTCTTTTTTATTACTTTTTGCCCTAACCCTAAAGGATGAAATAATAAAAAAGAAAAATTCCTTCTTTAACCCCAAATCCTTCCCTTGAACCACTCTTCAAGCAAAAGGTCTCTGACCTCTTTGCGAGCACCACCAAAATCTCCAAACTTCAAAACTTCAAAATCTTACCCCATCATATCTTCTCTGTCAAATAATTTGACAGTCCAAGCCACCCGCTTTAAAAAACCTGAAACATCAAATCTCCTTACGAAGCCTTCCGACTGGAATATTCAATTGTTCCCTATATTTGGCAATGGTTCTTCTTGCGATATTGTATCCTCTTTTGGCAAGTAATAATCTTAATTGCTCATCGGAATAAGGTTTTCTTTTATCCTCGCCTTCAATAATATTTTTTAGATTTTCCTTTACTTCTATAGTTGATGCTTCTTCTCCGTCTTCTTTGATAATCGACTCTGAAAAGAAATCTTTCAGCCTTTTAATTCCGAATTCAGTTTGAACATACTTGGAACTTGCTACTCTGGAAATCGTGGAAATATCCAAACCTGTAATATCCGAAATATCTTTCAATATCATAGGTTTCAATTTGCGCATATCTCCTGTCAGAAAATAATCGTATTGAAATTGCATAATAGCATACATGGTTTTATACAGAGTCTGCTGCCTTTGCTGAATAGCATCTATAAACCATTTGGCAGAATCGATCTTCTGCTTGATAAACATAAGAGTTTTCTTATCCTTTTTTTGACTTTTTTTAGCATCTGTATTTTCTTTAAAAGTCTTTAACACATTGAGGTAAGTATCGTTAATATGCAATTCAGGCACCTGACTATTATTCAGTATCAATTCCAATTCTCCATCTTTATTTGAAATAATAAAATCAGGAACAATATATTCCATTCTGTTTGTATTGGATCCGCTAAAACCACTTGCAGGTTTAGGATTCAATTTCAATATTTCATCGATAGCATCTTTTAATTCTTGTTTTGAAACAAAAAGGTTTTTTTGAAGTTTTGTATAATGTTTTTTAGAAAAAATATCAAAATGATTTGTTAATATCTTCATCGCTAATTCTTTGGAAGAAGAGTTTTCATTACTTTTGTTGATCGAATCTCTCAATTGTATGATCAAGCTCTCCTGCAAATCCCTTGCTGCAATACCCGGTGGATCCAATTTTTGAATTTTCCTTAATATTTTCTCCACCATTTCCTCTTCCACCTCAATATTGTATAAAAACAATATATCATCTACAATATCACTAATATCCCTTCTGAGATAACCGTCATCATCTATAGTTCCGATAATTTGTCTCGCTATCAATTCTTCCTTTTCATCTTTTAGATCTAAAAGTCCAATTTGTTTTTCCAAATGATCCAACATGGATTCATACACTGCAATAGGAACTTGTCTGTCTTGTGAATCATCATAACTATTATCCGTATATTTATATGAAATAGGATCTTCCTCAATATACTCTTTGATATAATCATCAAGTTCAAAAACTTCTTCCTTCTCTGTTATTTCATCTTTATTCTCCTGTTCAGAGTCATTGCGCTCCGAATTATCCAAATCAAATACATCATTATATCCGTCATCTTCTTCCAAAGCAGGATTATTTTCCAATTCCTCTTTTATTCTCTGTGACAAAGAAACAGTAGGAAGCTGAATCAATTTCATCAACTGAATCTGCTTTGGCGAAAGTTTCTGTACTAATTTTTGACTTAAGTTCTGTTTTAACATATTCCTCTTCTTACTTATAAAACCCCAAAAGGCTTTATTCTGTTTCTTCTAATTTAACATTTATTTAATATTCTACAAGCAAAGATATATGTTATTTTTTTATTATACAAAATATTCTGCAATTAAATATTTTATATCGTAATGATATTTGTAATATGTTCAGTTGCTCAGTTTCTTTATTATTGAGATTGGGCTCCTATATCTTCAACCACTTACCTATCGCTTTTGTGAATTTTCCCTGCTAATCAGGTGTCTATAGATCCCATTTCGCAACTTCTTATCTAAATCTAAAACTCTTATTCGATGTTCGATATTCCAAACCTTTTTAATCAATGAAGTTTTAACGTAGGTGATTCCGGCTTTAAAACACCGACCTCAACATGAAACATGGAACATGGAACTTGAAACTTAAAATATCTTCTAAATAATAAAACAATATTTCTTCTTTTTTAAAAATTTAAAATCTTACATTTGTCTTAATAAAAATACATATCATGACAATCAATGAAAAAATAAAGCTATTAAGACGAGAATTAGAAAAAAACGGAATTGATGCTTATATCATTCCCTCCAGTGATGCCCATTTGAGCGAATATGTTGCCGATCATTTCAAAGCAAGAGAATGGATATCAGGATTTACAGGATCTGCCGGAACTGTTGTAATTTCCAAAGACCATGCAGGGTTGTGGACAGATTCACGATATTTTTTGCAAGCAGAAGAAGAGCTCAAAGGTTCTGAATTTGTTCTTCATAAGGTAATCGACAGATCTTATCCCAATTATCTTAAATATATTGCAGACAATTTTCCTAAAGGCGCCTTAGTTGCTTGTGACGGAAAGGTTTTTTCTTATGGTCAAATAAAAAATATTAAAAAGACATTGCAGGAAAAAGATATTGAGTTGAGGACTGATTTGGATCTTATTTCAAAATTGTGGATAGACAGACCTCCATTGCCTCAAAACAAGGTTTTCGAACTGGATGTTAAATATACAGGAAAAAGCAGGAAGGAAAAATTTGAAGAAGTCAGAAAGATTATGGGGAAAAATAAGACATCCCAATATCTTATTTCCGCTCTTGATTCATTAGCATGGATATTGAATTTAAGAGGTTCTGATATCGATTACAATCCTGTATTTCTTTCTTTCGGAGTATTGAGAGATGATGATTTTTTGCTTTTTATTGAAGAAGGTAAAGTAGATGCAGATTTGAAAGAAATTTTGAAAAAAGAAAAAATAGAGATCAGACCATATTCTGATATTTACAAGTACCTTAGTTCTCTGACCAAAAGCATAAAAATATATGTAAATCCCGACACCTGCAATTACAATCTTTTTTCATCTATCGCTGCAGAAATAAACCAAGGCGATGATATTGTTAGCGATCTGAAAACGATAAAAAATCCCGTTGAAATAAAAAATCTGAAAAAAGCTCATATTATAGATGGAGTGGCTCTTACAAAATTTTATATCTGGCTGGAAAAAACTTTAGAAACTGGAACTGTTAGTGAATTTGAAGCCGCTGAAAAACTTGCTTACTTCAGAAGTCAGAATGAAGAATATGTAAGTGAAAGTTTTGGCGCCATTGTGGGATATAAAAGCAACGGAGCGATCATTCACTACAGTCCGGATAAGGATAATTGTGCACAGATCAAACCCGAAGGAATGTTGCTTATAGACAGTGGCGGGCAGTATCTTTGTGGTACTACCGATATTACCAGAACCACCTATTTCGGAGAACCGTCACAAGAAGAAAAAACAAACTTCACTCTGGTACTAAAAGGCCATATAGCAGTTGCAGCGCTGAAAATTCCTGATGGTACCAATGGATATCAAATCGACACATTTGCAAGACAATATCTTTGGGAACATGGTTTGAATTTCTATCATGGAACAGGTCATGGCGTAGGATTTTTCCTTAATGTTCATGAAGGTCCTCAGGGCATCAGTTCCGCCTTGGCAAAAAGAACAAAAGTCCCTTTAAAACCGGGAATGCTTACTTCCAATGAACCGGGATATTACAAAGACGGGCATTATGGAATACGCATAGAGAATCTGATATTGACAATCAACGATAAGGAAACAGAATACGGTAAATTCTACAAACAAGAAACCGTAACCATGTTTCCATTGGATATAAAATTGATAGACCAGGCAATTTTAACCAAAACCGAAGTTCAATGGATTAATGATTATCAAAATGAAGTTTATGATAAATTGTCTCCATATTTAGATAACGAACAAAAAGAATGGTTGAGGGAAAAGTGTGGTAATATATAGTAGGCGAGTGGGAGACGGAGAGAGTGAGAGACTGAGAGACTGAGGGACCGGGAGTTATGGCGAGCGGGCGAATGAGCGAATGGGCGAGCGGGAGACTGAGGGACGAAGAGAGGGAGAGACGAAGGGATCGAGAGATGAGTGGTGAATGATGAGAAATGAGAGATTGAATGAGATTGAAGGAAGATTGGAATAATGGAATAATGGAATATTGGAATGCGATGCTCCGAGTGATTCCGACGAAGGAGGAATTGTCTTGTCCTGAAATAGGTTGACTCGAAAAGTCAACAAAAATCAGGATTATGAGAAGAAAAGTAAAACGATTTCCGGA
>JALVEG010000348.1 GCA_027031145.1 Saprospiraceae bacterium
TATTAAAATGCCTGAAAAAACAAACAGACAACTACCTATTGCATTAACAAAAAGTCAACGAGGTGTTGTAGATAGCCAGCAAGTTATAGGAAAAGCCTGCACCAATTTAAATCAAAGGATATTAAGTGCAAAATTAGGGGTAAAGTGTCCGGTCGAGTTCAATAATCAAACAGATCTGCATCAGGCAGGAGTTTTGATAACTATTCCCTCATTATTATACCAGGGACTTTTGAGATATGAAGATGATTTTGAATTGGATAATGTATATTATCCCACCAGTAGTATTTTTCTATCTCTGGCACTATTGGCTTTATTAAGAGTGAAGACATTATCAATAGTAGATAGGGAAATGGGAAGAATGCTTGGACTTGACAGAATACCGGAAGTAAAAACACTAAGAAAACGCTTAGCACAATTTAGTGAGAAATCAGATGTTGCTATATGGAGCAACAAGCTCAGTCGTGATTGGATGGAAGCCAATGAAGATTTAAGCGCGATATTGTATATTGATGGACACGTCAAACTGTATTACGGGAAAAACAATCAATTGCCCAAACGCTATGTAAGTCGTATGCGCTTGGCATTGAGCGGAACCACAGATTATTGGGTAAATGATGCACTGGGGCAGCCTTTTTTTGTAGTCAATAAAGTAATAAACAAAGGCTTGCTGCAAACTCTCAAAGAAGATTTACCGGAAACTTTTAACAATGACATTCCCAATCAACCTACACAAGAACAACTGGATGAAGATAAATATCTTCACCGTTATATGATTGTGTTTGACAGAGAAGGATATAGTCCTGACAGTTTTTATGATTTTTGAGAAGATAGAATAGCAGTATGCACTTACAAAAAGAATGTAACCGATAAATGGGACGAAACAGAGTTTAAAGAATATACAGGCACTTTACCATTCGGAACAGAACAAACCGTTTGTCTGGCAGAACGAGGTGTACTGTTGCAAAATAAAGGAAGTAAGAAAAAGAGATTAAACAAATAAAGGAACAAAAGAAACAAACACCAAGAAAAATAACGTACGATGAACTTCCTGAAAATAAAAAGTTTGATAATGTAATCAACGAAAGGAAACATTTTTTAGATACAATTAAAATAATTGCTTACAGAGCCGAAACAGCAATGGTGAGTATCATAAAAATGGTGAGTATCATAAAACAATATATGAATGATTATCATAAAGATGAAGCCCGAATGCTTCTAAAACAAATATATAAATCCGATGCCGACCTCACATTAATCTATAATTTGGGATCATCTTAATTCCCTAGAAGTCAGGTGTTCTGAGATTAGTCAAGGGCTTTTAATTTTACTGCTTAATGTTCCTTAATATCTTAATGGTTCAATAATTTTTCATTTGTAAAATTTTATTTTTCTTCTGTCAGAATCAGAATTAACAAGATTATTAAATTTTCAGAATTTTTTCCCTGCAATAATTTATCAAATTTTCAAAGCTTTAAAGGCGATCCAATCTCCTTCAATCTTTTTCAATCATCCAATATTCCAACCCTGATAATGAAATAATAACTTAAAAATTTAGTTTCAATTGCATTTTTACATCTGTTTTGTGATTTGCATTGATATATTCTGTTCCGCTGCCGATTCCTGTTTCATCCGGAAAATACCATCTTGCCCAACGAAATTCAGCAGTAACATTTGTATTTGGACGATACCTCAGATTGATATAAGTCCTGAACCCTTTTTTGAAATATACCGGAATAAGACTTTCTCCCAAAATATCATTTTCATAAGCATAAATACCGGAATAATAGTCGTCAGTATCAAACATAGCATACCGGAATGTAAATGAATAAGGAAATTGTAATGGTCTGAAAATAATATCCTGATAAAACATAACACCTTTGCTAAAAGTCGTATTCAGTTTGCTTGATGAAAATTCCAGTCTGTTGCGCAATTCCCAATATTTATTCACTTTAATATTCTGATGAAAACGAAGTCTTTTTATTTTCCTATCAAAAGTTTTATTGATCTTGTAATCTTCATCCCTGAAATCCCTTGTTTTTATTTCATTTTTGAATTGCACATAAAAGCTGTATTTATGTCTTTTCTTATATTTCAGAATTGAAAAAAATTCATTTCCATATCCGGGTGAACTAATATTATATCTTAACCATGGAAATTTCCAAATATCCTGATAAAAACTCATTGACCAATGTCTGCTCAAATTCAAATTAATCCCCAGATAAATACCGGATTCATCATTTGTACCAACTGTTTCTCCAAAAGAATTGGAATTAAGACTATGATATGACCTTGAATAATTTCGATATAATAATGCAATTTCCATTTTGGAAGACGGTATATATTGAATTCCCTGCAACAATGCATAAGAATTGTTTTTGCTGCGTGCAAATTCCCCAAAGAAAAAGATCCTTTTGAAGATATAAGAATAATCCAGACTTATATTTAACAGATCCTGACCGGAAAATTTGAATTTATTATAAAGTTTATCCTGTTTGATCAATGGTTTATCATGATTCAATGCAAAAACATTGAATCCCAGATACCCCGAATTGTTTTTGTAAAAGATCCTGCCTCCAATTGCTTTTTGACTAATACTATGTTTGCCTTCGATTTCACTTTCGAGTCTGTGAAAACCCGATATTTGCAAACTCGAAGCATACACTGCCTGGTTTTCATATTCTTCTGCAAATTCATTGATATTTCCGTCTATATTTTTCAATGATCCGAATACAGATAATTCCAGATTTTTTAAAATACTAAATGTAGCGGCAAAACCACGAAAATACAGGTTTTCATTAACTGAAGAATAAGGTCTGACTACTCTGGTTGAATTCTTTTTTATTTTTGTTACCAAAGCGCTTTTTCCTCTTCCAAAATCATTGTGCAATATCAATCCTTGCCCCAAACTTATTGTATAATCTCCAATATTAAATTCCTTGAGCCAGTTTTTATATTTATATAGAAAAATATGCCCTGAATAATAATCAAACCCCTGTTTATTATAGCCTTCAAAAAACAATTCACCGGGATCCTTTTCTGCAATAATGCCAATATCCATCCGGTTTTCATATCTTACTTTCAGACGCGAATAAAAACTAACCTTATTCCCTGCATATTTTGCGGGATGATCTTCTGAAGAAATATATCCTGCTTTGTCTTCCAATGTGGTTTTTGATTTTAAAAATACGGATTTTTTACTATAATTGATCATTTTGCCTAAAGAAACATGATAATCTTGTTCATAGTTTCCTATTTTCACAAGCGGAGATAGCAGATAAATCGTATTCAGATCAAAATATATTATTGACTGGAGTTCATAGATGGAAATCAATTTCCCAAGTTCATTTCTATAATCGAAAAAAGACTTTAACTGTTGTTCTGATAATATCTCCAAATCACTCAATTCATCTTTATCACAAGTATTCAGATTCAAAGGATTTTCCAATCTGAATTCAAATTTCTCCCTGACAAGATTCAGGTCAACATCATCATTTTCCTCTATACTTTCCATATACCTTTCCATCAATTCATCTATAACAAATGTATTTTGAGATATTGCATAACCAAAACACATTAAAAAAACCAATAATATATAAATCAAGCGTTTCATAGAAAAGAATACAACAATTAATAAACAAATTTAATAATTATTTAAAATAATTAGGTAATATTTGTGTTTTATTAAAAATGTATCTACTCAGGTAGAATCGTTGTGATTGAAAAAAACATTTTTTCATCTCAAAAGCACCCTACCTGAGTAGATACTTAAAAAATGAAAAACTAATAATGGGCATAATTGCACGACAGGGTATCAAAAGAAGCATTATCAGTTATGTAGGCGTGTTTATTGGGATGATAAGCATTATCTTTATATATCCGCTTGCCAGGGATGCATACGGTTATGTTCAATTTCTTGTCAGTACTTCAACTATTTTAGCGCTAATACTAAGTTTTGGAAGTTCCGGTCTGGTAGTCCGCTATTTTCCTGAGTTTAAAAAAGATAAGGCTTATCTTGGAATTGTGTTTTCTTTTACTATTTCTGCAGTTATTTTTTTTTCAGTAATAATATTTTTACTAAAAGATTTAATATACAAATATCTTAAAGCAAGAGATTTTAATATAGATCTATTGGATCAAAACCTGATAATTATTTTTTCTTTGTCCATATTTTTAATTCTTATTCAGACTTTCATATATCAGGCTGCCAATTATAAGAGAATAGTAATACCTTCTATTATTCATGAATTATCATTCAAGATTTTACTTCCGATATTGGTTTTGCTTTACTATTTTGAAAAAATAACTATAAGAGAGATTGCATATGTTATAGTAGTTTTTTATATGTTTTCTTTTATTTTAAATGCAATATACGTTAATAGTCTTGGAGGAATAAGCATAAAAAACAAGGGATTTTGGAACCTTCCTGCTAGTAAGATCAAAGAAATGATGCAATACATGGGATTTAGCGGATTAAATGTTTTGAGTGCAAATATCACCACCAGAATAGATACAATAATGATCCCAATGTTGATTTCCACTGCAGCCAATGGAACATATACTATTTTTCTATTCATGAGCAATACGATTGCAATCCCAATGAATTCCCTCAATCAAATCGCCAGTCCGGTGGTATCCGATTCCATTAAAAATTCTGATTACAAAAATATAGAGAATATTTATAAAAAAACATCAATTAATTCATTTATTGCGGGAGCATTTATTTTTATTATTATTTGGACGATTTTACCTGATTTATTGCAGATAATGCCTAAAAATAAAGATATAAAACCATATTTATATGTATTTTTCTTTCTGGGAATAGCTAAGCTTATCGATATGCTAACAAGTGTAAATTCATATATTATTATTTATTCCAAATATTATAAATACAACTTGATTTTCCTGATTTTTTTAGCTGTTTTAAACTTAATTCTAAATTATTATTTGATCCATATCTATGGAATTACAGGAGCGGGAATAGCTACGATGATCTCTATTACACTATACAATCTGATAAAATTAATTTTTATTAAAAGGAAATTTAATTTATTCCCATTTACAAAAAACACAATAGTTATTATTCTGATAGCAAGTATCACATTTATCGCAGGAATTTATATTCCTTCAACTGATATTACTATTTTGAATTTAATATACAAACCGGCAATTATTATTGCTCTTTATTATATTTTGATAAAAATATTTAAATTAAAAGCTGATATTATTGATGTTGGTGAAAAGACATTAAAAAAACATCTGCCATTTTAACAAATTAACCATATAAAAATGATTATCGGTATCGGAGGTGTAAGCAGAGCAGGAAAAACCAGTCTTGCAAAAAAGATCATGGAATATTTTCCCGACAAAAAGAAAGTGATCCTGCATCAGGATGACTACATAAATGCAGGATTTGATATTCCTCAAATAAATAACAGGATCGATTGGGAAGTACCTGAATCTATAGATTTTCCAAGATTAAAATATGATTTTAAATGGCTTAGTGAAAATGTAGATATAGTGATCCTTGAAGGAATATTTGCTTTTTTTGATGAAGAAATAAACAAAATTTATGACAAAAAAATATTCGTTGATATCGGCTATAAGGATTTTATCAATAGAAAACTAATGGATAAAAGATGGGGATATGAACCGCTTTGGTATATATATCATATATGGGACAATTATAAAAAGCATCGTGAAGATATACTGAAGATGGATGATATTTTTATTATCGATGAAAATAATCCTAAAACCGAAACTCAGATAAGGGATTTTTTACTGAAATAACTTCTTTTTCTTTCCCAACTTCTTACCAAGCAATTGCCCTGAGAAGAAAGCTCCCACTAAAAACGGATATGTCCACCATTGAAACCCGAGATGAAATCCAAACCTCATCAATACAATAAAAGGAATTGGCAAATGAACATACAAAAACCATAAGAATGAAAACTTCTTAACATTTGATCTCCAATATCCGAAAGGTAAATTAAGAACAAATGTAAGCAATGTAACAATTGCCAGATTCAAATACATATAAATTGATCTTAAACTATATTGATGATTCGATTCAGGTTATTCCTGAATAAGATTTAATCCAGCTCTCTTCCATGCAATAATTCCGTCTTTCAATTCATACGCTTCCTTGAAACCCATTTGGTTGAATTTCTTTAAGGCATGAGTTGTTCTGTTTCCGGATCTGCAATAAAAAAGGAATGGTTTATCTTTATATTCTGACATTTTACCATAAAACGTCTTTTTATAAAAATCTATATTTATAGCTCCTTTGATATGACCTTCTTCAAATTCTCTCGCAGTCCTAATGTCAATTATAGGAAAACGTCCGGAATCAGCCATATTTTTAAATTTCTTTGCTGATATAGGCACGGCTCCTTTTGCATCAGCAGACTGAGCATTGCTAACAAATACAAATCCAAAAAGCAAAGGCAATAATAAAAGTAATTTTTTCATCTGTTTAAAATTTTTATTTCTTCTAATTTTATAACCATTCAACAAATATAAAAGTTTAATAATTTCAAAATTATAATAATTTGCTAAACTTTAACAATTTTTTATCAATAAATTGCATCGGGAAGATAAAAAACTGGTTTTACATTCTCCATCAATGCATCTTTATGGATCATTATAGAGATTGTTTTCATCAAAAAATACGGTTCGGACATATAATAATATCCATCGTATTCGCCTGCATTTCCCCATGAATTTTTCACAATATAATACAACTTTCCGTATTCATCCTTTGCTTTTCCGACTATATGCATCAAATGATCATCAGTGGTTTTTAGTTTTTCAAATTGAGATTGGCGCAATTTAGTTATTGTTTCGTAATCAGGATTTTCACTGTCAAAAATCATATTTAAATACGGGACAAGCTCTATTACACCTGTTTTTCTACCAAAACCCGGTTCGCTCACATCTCCGTCCCAACTAACCGAATAGCCGTTTTTCAAAGCATAATCCGTTTGTTCTTTCAATTCCTTCAAATCAATATTGTAATACATTCCCGAAGAATAATTATCAGGTATCTCAAGTACAAAATATTTGTAATAAGGATGATGGTTAAATGAAGTCAGTTCTATATAATTCTTTGGATCCAGCTCAAGATATTTTGCAAATGATTTTGGCGTAAAACTCTTTCCGTCAAATTCAAACTTTAAAGGCTTTTTGCCCATATAGACGTTCAAAACCGCTTTGAAACCATCAAACCAATAATCGGTATGCAGACCGGATTTGACTGCAGCTTCGACATAAGCAGTCAAAATTTTAGCCAATTCGCTATGATTGAAAACCAACTCTCCTTTGGGATTTCCGGGATACACAGATTGAGGTACCACTCCGTTGTATGCCATTGCCCTAATAAAATCGTGGGACAATCCGCCTTCACTAAAATTGGTTTTGCCTTGTCTCAAAAAATAATTTCTTGCTTTATCTTCATAGATATTTCTTACACCAAACATTTCCGACAAATCGACTCTTTTGTTTTTTAACCGCAATACTTCCGATTCCAGAAATGAGGCGGTAGCAAAAGACCAACAGGTACCGGTACGTTGTTGATTTTTCACAGAGGTATTATCGATATTGATAATATTTGTAAATTTCTTTTGGCTGTATGCATTTACAATCATTAGAAATACCGGTAATAATAAAATAATTTTTTTCATATATATAATTTATTTAATAAGTTAACAACGATTGCCTTTACAATCTTATTTTGGAAACTGTATTTATTTTGAAAATTTTGATATAGAATGAATTTCAGGAATTAATTTTGTTTTACGCAAAGGCAATCTATTGATATATATCTCATTGTAATCCGGATATTTATCCAACTCATTATTCAAAACCTTCTTCCATAAATCAGGGTAATAAAATCTATGTTTCAATTCCCCGAGTTTTACTAATTTACCTCCTGTTCTTACATATATTTTATTAAATGCCCCTTCACTTGCATCAAACAATCCATCGGGACGCATCAACAACCAATCATTTTCATCCAATGGATAATAAGCAAATAATTCAACACCTGTGTCTGAATCCCAAAACCTAATACTATGATCGTACCCGCTTAAAATTATCATATTTTTAGAAAAAAGAAAATTTTTAAATTTAATATTTTCATTATCCCATTTTATTGTGCATACAAAATCTCCTGCAATCAGGTCATAAACCTGTGCAAACTCCTTGTTATAAAGCATTATTTTATTACCATTTGGAAAAACTTTGTAATGCATATCACAACTATCAAATTTATACTGTTTTAAGGTATCAGACGTTGACGAATCCAATACAATAATATTATAAAAACAAACAGGCTCTTTAGGAAGCCCTTGATTGTTATCATACATTCCATAATTACCACAAGATTCCGGATCATATTCATAATTATCTAAAATCATCTTCTTATTGTCTCTCAGCTTTATAATTGAGGATAGCATATAATAAGATTCTTCGATTTTTTTCGTCTTTATGTTTATTTCATATTTTCCACCTTCCGTTTCTACCAATATTTTCGAATTATCTTGAATAAATTCAGCTTTAACAACTTCATAATCAAATTTTTCTTTTAAAATTACTTTCCCTGTTTTAACATTTATTAATTCAACAATATTATTTTCGATTAAAGCCAATAAAAGCGAATTGGAATCGTCCAATATTGCGGAGACATTGTCAGCACTATTCAAAAATATTTTTTTAAATAAAGATAAATCATTTGAATTACGGATTTCAATTTTTTTATTAAATTCATCGGAAATTACTATATATTTTCCATCCGTACTAAAACTTGCAGTAGATGTATAATATGAATTATGTCGAGTTTTAAATAATTCTTTATTCTTGAATACATCTTTTATTACCAATTTTGTATAAAATTCACTTTTATCTGTGAATATATAAGTAATAATCTTACTATTATCAAAACTTAAAAATTTAGATTTCAACTTATTTGAACCGACTTTGAAAGGAAAACTTCCTATTGGCTTTCCTTTTTCCAAATCAAAACAAGTAATCGAATTGTGATAGTCCAGGATTTCAAGTACTCTTTCATCAAAACTTAAATATAAATCATCAACAGGAGACGTATGCGTTTTAATAGAACGAACCAAATCTCCTGAACTTGTATCATAAATATTTATTTCTTTTGATTTTCTACAAACAGCTAATGAGCCGGTTTTATTGAAAGGTTGTTCATTTCTATATCCACTTAAATTCTTAAAAATTTTTATGTTATTTATATCTTCAAAATTTATTAAAAAAGAACCGGCATTACCGGGACTTGAAATAAAAATTTTATTGTTATCCGGACTTAAATCAAATTTATAAGTATAAATGCTAATATATCTTGGTGATAAAAATCTTTTAATGGTTTTTATAGCTCTTTTTTTTCTTAAATCCCAAAAGATAATACTACTCCATTGCAATGTAACAAGTAATTGTTTTTCCGGTAAAAAAACAAAATCCGGATAAGTATAAACATCTTTCATTTTTGGATAAAACTTACTTTTCAATTTACCTGTTTCAATATCCCAAAATTCAAAAACATCATATTTAAATGCTATCAAAATCCCGCTTTGGGTATATAGTTTAACTTTTCCGAAATTTTTGCCTATTGAAAATTTTTTACCTGAATAAATATTTTTAACTATTAACTCTTGATTTTCTTTGTATGTCACTATCAATTCTCCATTATTATTAAAACCATAAGAACGGATTCTACCACTTTTTGTATCAAATCGAAGTATTATTTTGTTTTTATTATTATCGTATAAAGTGATTTCCCCCCCCCACAAAAAAACAATTTTGTTTCCATCTTCACTATATTTTATTTCCTCAGCCCCACTTTCCTCAAAAGCAAATTGACGAAATATTTTACCTGTTTTTATATCCCAAAAACTTATAATCGAATTATCTAATGCCACTATTTCCT
>JALVEG010000349.1 GCA_027031145.1 Saprospiraceae bacterium
ATTGGGAGCAGGACAAACAGGTAACCCTAACTCAGCAATCGGAGTAACAAGGGGATTGAGTCAAATGGTAGGATTTGAGATACCATGGGTAATGGCATTAGTAGCTTTGATGGTGCAATACAAGACGACATCTATTACAGGACTAATGGAAGTACAAGCACAAACAGGACACTGGATAATGTTTGAAAATCCATTTGCTTTTATAGCTGCTATTCTGGCATCTTTGGGTATGTTCAGATATTCCCCTTTTGATATTGTGGGAGCACCTACTGAGTTAGCTTCAGGTCCTATGTCTGAAAACGGAGGAAAATTTTTGTTTGTAATGATGTCCTCAGGATCTGTTTTTGCTTTTGTGAAATTAACATTAATTGTTGATCTTTTTATTGGAGGAGCGAGCAATCTGGTAATCCTGGTCATAAAAACCTTCTTGCTTTACATGATTCCGGTAACTTATGGAATAGTAAGTCCAAGATACAGAACCGAACAATCTATTCGATATTTTTGGGGATGGCCGTTATTTTTCGGATTAGTAGCAATTATTTATGCAGTATTTTTCTAAAAATCAATAAGAATGTACAACGATAAAAATAAACAGAAAATAGTAGATATAATAAAAAACGCTGCCAGAAAACACTCTTTATGGGTTTTGGCTTATGGAACAGGATGCGGAGCAATAGAAGTTCCCGCTACCATGACTTCCAGATATGATGCAGAAAGATTAGGAGTTCGGGGTGCAGCTACTCCGAGACAAGCTGATGTGCTTTTGATAACCGGATATTTGACAGTAAAAACATTGAAGAGGGTTATCAGAGTGTATGAACAAATGCAGGATCCAAAATATGTTATTGGTTTCGGATCATGTACAATAAACGGGGGTATGTATTTTGATTCTTACAATACAATAAACCAACTGGACCTGTATCTTCCTGTTGATGTTTATATCAGCGGATGTATGCCCAGACCTGAAGCGGTACTTGAGGGATTTGGAAAATTGCAGGAACTGATTGGAAAAGGTGTTGCCAACGGAGCGCGACAATACAAAGACAATCTGGATTATTACAGAGAAAATCAGAAAAAAGTAATAAAAAACTGGGATTTTCAGGATTATAACTGGTGATTATTCAGGTTACAGGTTACAGGTTACAGGTTACAGGTTGCACGTTACAAGTTGCAGAATGTTGGTTTAGAAATTTAAAATTGAATTGAATTAAAAAAAAATAAAAAACAGATAATGGAAACATTATTAGAAAAAATTAAAGACCGTGTCAGTGTTAATTTTGATCTTAAAGATCATAAAATTTATGCTGATCAGAAAAGAGTGGATCTATTTTTCAAAAAAGAGCATATTCCTTCGGTTCTTTTATATCTTAAGGAACAAATGGATTTTAGACATCTTATGCACATGAGTGTTATCGACTGGCTTGAGGAAGGTGAATTTGAAGTAATATTTCTCCTTTGGGCACCAAAAGAAAAGATTAAAGTATTTGTTAAAACCAGAATTGACAGGGAAAATCCTGTAATGGAAAATATGGACAATATCTGGCCTCAATTAAATACTTATGAAAGAGAATTCAAGGAAATGTACGGAATCGAATTTCCCGGACTGGTTGCACCTGAGGAGTTTATTCTTGAAGCATGGACAGGTCCTCCACCGATGAGAAGAGACTTTGAAACAGATAAGTTTGCAAAAGATAATTTTGCTACAAGACCTGGAAGAGAAGATGCTCAGGATGTCAGGGAAACTATTGCTAAAAGATCAGGAGAAGATATACCGGATTTTGCTAAAAAATATTCAAGATAATGGAAAGAGAAAAAGCTACAACTTTATATATCGGACCTCAGCACCCGGGTATTACCGGAAATATGATGGTAAGGCTGAAAGTGGAAGGAGACACTATTGTAGGTGCCAGAACGGAAGTCGGATATTTGCACAGGGCATTTGAGAAGCTGGTTGAAAGAAGAAACTGGGTTCAAAGTTTTACTATGATGTGTAGATTCTGTGTACCTGAACCCGATCCTGTTGAAGAAAGCTATGCAAGAGCAGTTGAAATGTTGGACAAAATTGAAATTCCGGAAAGAGCCAAATGGATAAGAGTTTTGGTATTGGAATTGGCAAGAATGTCCTCTCTATTGCTATGGCATGCAGGACAGGGGCATTCATTGGGACTTTATACAATGGGACAATGGTCAGTCGGTGACAGAAACTATATCCTTGATTTATTTGAAGAGCTGACAGGAGCAAGGATATATCATATGTTCATTTGGCCTGGAGGAGTTAGAAGGGATTTCCCTGAAGGATTTGAAGATAAAGTCCTAAGGACTATGGATTATCTTGAAAAAAGACTGGAAGATTATGACAATCTGTTGTTTGAAAACAGTATTTTCCAAAAGCGTACTCAAGGTGTTGGATATGTAAGTCCTGAAAAGATAATCGAACACGGCGTAGTAGGTCCCGTACTAAGGGGAAGTGGAATAAAAAGCGATATTCGTATCGATGATCCTTATGAAGTATATGACAAATTGGATTTTGTGGTACCTACCCAACCGGGAGGTGACATCTGGGCAAGAGCTTTGGTCAGAAGAGTGGAAATACGTCAATCTATTAGCATAATAAGACAAGTTATAGAAAATATACCTAAAGGTGAAGTATATACCAAAGTACCTAATCCTCAAAAGTGGAAAATACCAAGAGGTGATGCTTATGCAAGAACAGAATCGGTAAGAGGTGAAGTTGGAATGTTTGTTGCTAGTGACGGAGGAAGAAAACCAAGAAGAGTACATTTCAGAGGTGCGGCTTATGTGCATGCTGTTACTTTGCTTGAGGATGTTTTGATCGGTCAAAATATTGCTGATGTTTCAGCTATTATGAATAGCCTTGGAACATGTCCGCCTGAAATTGAAAGATAAGATTCAGGAAATGTATTTTAGAAATTTGAAATTATTAAAAATAATAATATGAGTTTTTTTGATTTAAGAGGAACTTTAAAACCATTGACTTCTTTGAAGCAATTTGGAAAAAATCCACATACTATCAGATATCCTGAAGTACCTGTGGAAGCTTCAGACAGATACAGGGGTTTTCACTTTAATGAAATAGAAGAATGTATCGGTTGTGGTAACTGTGCTACTATTTGCATGAACGAATCGATCGACATGATCCCTATTGAAGGTGTTGAAGGAGATAAAGGAGATTCGGGTTTAAGACCAAGAATTGATTATGGAAGATGTTGTTATTGTGGATTATGTGTAGATGTATGTCCAACCGGAAGTTTAAGTCTTACAAAGGACTTCATCCACGTTTCGGAAGATCCAGATACATTTCTGTTTTTGCCCGGTGTTGAAAACCCTGATGCAAAAGACCGAAAAACTTATGTTAGCAATAAAGAGACTTCCCTTAATGACTGGGCAAGAATACCTATGCCTGAATTGGAAGGAAAAGAAAGAGTTAAGAGTTTTGCTGAAGTAGTACTTGGATATAATGAGGAACAGGCAAGACAAGAAGCGGAAAGATGTATAAGTTGCGGTATTTGTACCGAAGTTTGCCCTGATCATATGCATATTCCGGAATATATCAATGCAATTGCAACCGGAAATGACGAAGATGCTGTAAGAATAATATATGATAACAACCCGCTTCCCGAACTATGCGGAAAAGTATGTACAAGACGATGTGAAGATGTCTGTGCGATAGCTACAAGAGGAGAACCTGTTGCTATCAGATGGCTAAAAAGATATGCTACAGAAACAGCAGATGCTTCAGATGTGATCAAAGATATAGTAAATCCTGAGATCAGGGAGCCAAACGGTAAAAAAGTTGGAATAATCGGAGCCGGACCTTCAGGGCTAACCGCTGCTTATTATCTTGCATTGAGAGGATTTGACGTTACGATATATGAAGCAAATGAGAAAGCGGGGGGTATGACAATGTATGGTATTCCAAAATACAGATTACCTCTTGATTCTATTCAGAAACAAGTTGATTATATCATGAGTATCGGAGTTAAGATCCATTTCAATACAAAAGTCGGAAAAGATATTTCTTTCAAGGAAATATATGAAAATAACGATGCTGTATTCATGGGTGTAGGATTCCCTAAAGCATGGACACTTGGAATAGAAGGAGAAGATGCCAATGGTTCAATGCAGGCAGTTAACTTCCTGCATATGATCAATTCAGGTGAAGATGTGGAAATTGGAAACAAAGTGGTAGTTGTCGGTGGAGGTAATGTTGCTATAGATGCTGCAAGGGTAAGCCGAAGACTGGGTGCTGATGTTACTATTCTGTATCGTAGAAGAATTCAGGACATGCCTGCTGATTGGGAAGAAATAGAAGGAGCTGAAGATGAAGGAGTACACATGGAACCACAGGCAATTCCGATTAAAATACATAAAGACGATAAAGGAAATGTAAAAGCTATCGAATATCTCAAAGCTGAAATGGTTCAAAGTGAAGACGGTGGCAGACCAAGACCTGTTGCCATAGAAGGTAGTAATACAATCATGGAGGTTACAGCTGTTATGGCAGCTATCGGACAACAAGGAGATTATGACTTTATCGATAAAGAATATGCAGATCAGATCAAGATCGAAAGAGGACGATTTGTTGTGGATAAAGACCAACAAACAACATTGCCTAAATTATTTGCAGGAGGAGATGCTGCCAACAGAACAGCAGATGTCATCAGTGCTATCGCTGACGGTTTCAGGGCTTGCAAAGCTATAGACAAGATGTTGATAGGATAAAAATTAACAATGAACATATACTTTTGAAGGGGTGGAAATGAATGTTTTTACCCCTTCTTTTTTATTTACATAAAATATTTTTTTTATTTTTGAGCCAAATATTATTTTTAATAGATATCTGTTTAAAAAAATAATTATTTCAACAAAAAAATATGAAATTCAGGATATTTTACATTTTGTTTTTATTTAGTATTTCATCAACTTTTTCTCAAGAGAAAGTGGAAGTTGATAACGGATATGAAAAAGGTACACTTGTGGACGGATACAAAGAGGGGCTGTGGTCTTATTATGATAACGATACATTGAAAATTCAGATCGATTATTCAAAAGGGAAATTAGTATATCTTGCAAAAGATACAACCAAATATGCTATTCTTACCGATCAGGGATGGGAAATGTCTAAATTGGATATTTATCCACACTATCTTGGGAGTAATGAAGAAATTTTACAAATAATCTATAATAATTTACATTATCCTGTAGAAGCGTTGGAAAGAAAAGCAAGGGGAACGGTATTACTCGGTTTTGAAATCAATTTACAGGGAAAAGTTGAAAATGCAAAAATAATCAAAGATATCGGTTATGGATGCGGAAATGCCGTATTGGAAGTATTTAAAAAAATACCGGACTATTGGTTTGTTGCCCGTAAAGGAAACAAACGATATAAATCCAGGTATGTTTTACCGGTACATTTTAAAATCAGTAAAAAGAAAGGAGAAAAGATTGTTTTTAAAGAAGATACTAAAAAAGAACTAAAAAAACTGCAAAAAGCCAAAGAAGAATATTTTCCTGCCAGGTATTTTCCTGATGTCAATATTACTGTACTGGAGGTAACCAGATCAAAAAATGTATTAAGATCTAAGATAGTTAGAAAAATAGAAAGATTTGAAGAATTTCCTGACAGGGGAAGAAAGATTTATAGATAACATCACTGGATTTTCTCACTAACTTTGGAGTCAGGTTTAGGTGCATTTCGTTTTTTCGCATAGAAGGTTGGGTTCTCCTGCTTATAGGCACATCTACCCCCTCAACCATCCCGCAAAAGCATAGCGCTCTCCCTAAAATTTTTCTTCACTTTGTTACGAAAAATGATAGGAGGAAGTAGCAACCCGCGACTCATCAAAAAGGGAAATACGGGTTGAGATTCTCCCTGTTTCGGAGTCTATGAAGAAACGGAGCTTGTCCCGCTGAACAGAGGAAAAGTTAGAGGTACTTTTACAAAAAAAGAAAAAATGAAATACACCTTCAGCGTTTGAACAAAGAAAAAAAATGTATTAATTTTGTGAATTCTATCAATGTGTTTTTTCTTGCAGACACTAAATAAAAATGAAATTAAATCTAAAAACTTTATTAAGCTTTTCTATTTTGTTGTGGATATTGCAAACAAATTTTGCAGCTACCTATTTTGTAGCAACAGACGGAGACAACAGCAATGACGGATCATTAAATGCACCATGGGCAACTGTCAAATATGCTTTTACTCAATTGGTTGCAGGTGATACTTTAAATATAAGAGAAGGTATTTATCATGAAAGTACAATTACAACAACTCTACAAGGTACTGTAAATAATCCAATAGTCATAAAGGCATATCAAAATGAGCAGGTTACTATTTCGGGAGGAAGTGAACAATTTATGAATGCACCGAATTCCGAATGGACAATAGTTGACGCTAGTATTGATTTTTACAAAAGTAATTCTACAATTTCAGGCAGTTTTGTCAATGCATGGTTGCCCGACGACAATCTGCATATTATTGAGTACGAAGACAGTTTGAATTTGAAATCTGAAAATTACGGACCTGTTGACGGTTTCAATCCATTGTATCAAGGTCCGGGAATAATGCTTCTTGATGATGGACATTTATATATCAGGTTGGTTCAAAATCCTAATGATTTAGTTGATGTTGATAGCAATTCGATTGAAGCTATTCCGGTTGATACGGATCCAAACCATAATAATATCAATGTTTTTTCAAAAAAAACCATGTTTTATCTTGAGGGAGCACAATATTTAATATTTAAGGACATAAATATGTATTACGCTAAATATATTTTTGATATTAGAACAGGAAGTAACAACATCGAATTTGACAATTGCAATTTTAAATACGGAAATACTTGTATGATTGTACGTGACGGTTCTTTTTTCAACATCCATCATTGCAGTTTTGATAATGGTATTCCCCAATATGTTTACTGGACGGATGTCAAAAATAAAGCTTATGAAGTACATGAACCGTATCCTGAGTTTCAATCCAAAGCTATCACCGGTAAACTTATAGACTTTACTATTAAAAATTGTGATTTTTACAATGGATTTGATGCCATTGGGGTAATGGATACATCTTCAAATACTTCCATCATGTATAATAACTTTGTCAGGTTCAGAGATGATGCTTTAGATTTAAGAGCAGGTATAACTGATATTGAAATTGCTTACAATATGTTTTGGAGTGTTGGCAGTGGTATTTCTATGACGGAAACGGAAGATACAACACCCGGTCAAGTATATATCCACCATAATGTAATTGACAATTCTATATATCAACACGGAGGAAGAGAAGGAAATTACAGAGAAGATAATTGGCCTGTTTGGACGGTAATTGATCCATTTGGTTCTCATGGTGATGATATGAAAGCATATTGGAAAGTATATAACAATACAATAGTTACGCGCAAAAGCGGTTATCACTGGACAGCAGCCGGATTGAATGCTATATTAGGAAATCCTGAAAAATATGTATTTAACAATATTTTTCTAGTTCTTGATGACAGAATAATATTCCGGGGTGATAGTGCTGTTGACGGAGCCCATTATGACGGTAACATATTTTATCGATATGCTGCGACAACTTATCCATTATTTTATGATTTTGGTGACGGTAGCAATTATAATTCATTAGCTGAATTTCAAAATAATTCCGGTACAAACTGGGAAATAAACGGATTGGAAACAGATCCGGAATTAGACACCTTTGCGATAAATAATGAAACATACGACTCGGTTTATATTTGGGAAAGATACAGACCGAGAAATCCTTTGGTTTATACATCAGGAATATCATATTCAGGATTAAACTGGCCAGGGACAAGCAATATCTATTACCGCGGTGCCCTGGAACCCGGGACTGCTTTATGGAATGGAACCAATACAAATTGGAATGACCCTGTAAATTGGACTAAACATATCGTTCCTGATGAAGCATATAAAGTCATTATTCCGACTGTACCTGAATTTGGGAATTTCCCCATTATTCAAGATACAGTAATGGCCAAATGCTATAATATTACTAACGAGGATAATGCAATGATAACAATTTTTGGCTATCTTTATATCCTCAAATAAACAAGCTTAAATAATTAATATATTCATTAAATAAGAAAAATATGAAAACCGGATTATTTTACATTTTATTTTTATTTAGTGTTTCATCAACTTTTTCTCAAGAGAAAATGGAAGTTGATAACAGATATGAAAATTTTCCCAATACCAGGAATAAAATCTATATATAGCGTAACCTGCATTATTCACGGGTTATACCAAATTAACTTTCATATGACGTATAAATATTTTAGAAGTAATTTTTTAAGATTGAGTTAAAAAACACAGGAATAGCCCTTTCCTTTGAACATAAGTATTATAGGTATTTTTTTTTTAGAACCCACCTCAATCCTCCCTTAAAAGGGAGGAAGCTGCAACCCGCAAAAGCACCACTTTTTATCCTTAAAAAGGCTAATCTGTTTATAACAAAATAAACCTAATTTAACTTTTTCTAACAATTAAGTTCATCCACTTCTCCCTTCCCTTTACGAGAGTGCTGAAGTATTTCATTGTTTGGTTAAATTTCAACAAGTATGCAATGGAAAAGACATAGTCATGACTATATGAAAATATTGGAAAATTAAAATTAAATATATGCGTCATTTTAAAGTTTATTTAGTATTACATACAGATTAATTAACTTTTTTTGCAAATTGTTTTTTAATATAAGGTAAAAAGAATGAAATAAGAGCTAACAACAAAATAATCAAACTACCGGGACGTGTTACAAAATCGATTAAATCACCTTTAATCAACGATAATCTTAGATTTTCCTCTATCATTTTGCCCAAAATCAGTCCCAAAATAACCGGAGCTGTAGGAAAACCAGCTCTTTTCAATGCCCAGCCAAACAAACCAAATGCTATGCATGTACCAACATCAAACAATGAATTCTGAATAAAATAACTTCCGATAAACGATAATGCAATTATCAAAGGATACAATAACTTCTTTGGAGCGGCAATTATTTTTACCCACAACTTATTACCCAATAAACCGATTCCAAGCATCACCAAATTGGCAATAAACAAACTGATAAATAAACCATAAACAATGCCGGGTTCTTTTTCAAACAATTGTGGTCCAGGATTCAGTTTATGTATCATCAAGGCTCCTATCAATACTGCCGTTGAAGCACTTCCTGGAATTCCCAATGTCAATAAAGGCACTAAAGCACCACCCACCGAACCGTTATTGGCAGATTCGGGAGCAGCAACTCCTTCAAGGGAACCCTTGCCAAACTCTTCAGGCTTTTTGCTTGTATTTTTTGCATTATTGTATGCTATAAATGTTGCAATAGTACCCCCTGCCCCGGGAATAACTCCTACTAATGTACCAATAATTGAGGAACGCAACATCAGACTTTTCAATTTCCATAATTTTTTTAGAGGCAGAGATTTATTTTTTAAAATAGTTTTTTTTGCTGATTTCTCTTTTCGAAGAATCTTGAAATTTTCTATACTGTAAAATATTTCCCCTAGTGCAAACAAACCTATCAAAGCGGGAATGAATTCTATCCCGTCAGCAAGATTGGAAATCCCAAGATTAAAACGCGAAAAAGGTAATTGGGTATCAAAACCAATTGTCACCAAAAGCAATCCCAGAATAGATGAAATAAATCCCTTTGCAGGATTATCTCCGGCTAATGATGATATGATCGTCATACCGAAAACTCCCAGGGCAAAATATTCATAAGATTCGAATGATAATGCCAGTTTTGCCAATGGTATTGAAAAAAGGATCAAAATAATGGTTCCAACCAATCCCCCTACTGTCGAAGCTGTCAGTGAAGTCATCAGTGCATAGAGCGGTTTACCCTGTTTTGTTAATTCATATCCGTCAAAAGTCGTTGCTACAGCCCCGGGC
>JALVEG010000350.1 GCA_027031145.1 Saprospiraceae bacterium
CAAAACCCCACGTCAAATTCCATTTGTTCACAAGCCCAATATCGACTTTGTGTAAAAAACCGAATCCTAATGATAAATGTGATATCGAATTCCAATCAGGTGCTATAAAATCTGTGGTATTTGGTATTCCAAAAGCATCTGTGAGATTGTATTTCGGATCGAGTTGATCTGAAAAGTATAATTTACTCCAATCTATACTTTTATGAATCCATTGAACTTTTGTCGCAAATCTAAAATTGTGTAAATTGCCAAATAACTCAACCGGAATAGTATAAACTATATTACCAGCTAAAAAATTTGAAACGAACCAACCATCGCCTTCTTTGTCAATGATATTGTAAAAGCCTATATCAAGATTATTGCAGGGGAAACTCTGTTCGAAATTAATTCCTGCACTGATAAAATCAGTTGTGCTTTTTAAATATTGATCTTTCAGTGTAATTCTAGTAGTTAAAGAGCCGTTTAATCCTGTAAATGCAGGATTGATATAAGACCTGATTTGTCCTGACTCTAAGAAAAAAGGGTCTTGTGCTGAAACAATAACATGATGGCTTAAAAGCAAAAATAAATATATTTTAAAAAAGTATTTCATAAAGTATATTGATTGTTAATCTGCTTTGAGTCTATTATTATCAACAAATTTATATATTTATTCTGCATTTTCCAAAAAATATATTTAAAATATATTGATAAACAAGACTTTTTACCATTTAAAAAACCATATTATCAGGTTGGCTATACCACTGAATAAACGAATGAAGATTTTAAAAGTTAAAAAATCAAGGTCAGAGACACTCGATTATCAGTGTAGCGCGATTTCTCAAATAATCACGAAATTATTAGAAAAGATGTAGAAAAACAACAAGTCCTTTAGACAATTTTATAAAAATTAATAACTTACAGTTTACAGTAATAAAAGAAATAAACGACTTTGTGGTTACAAGGATTTTGACCGAACTTCTTTTTTTAAAAAACTTCATCAAGAATATTTAGCTGAGTAATGGAGTATATTATTAGTCAGGAAGCAAGTCGAGATATTGAAAATATTTGGTTTTACACAATTGAGAAATGGTCGATAGAACAGGCTGACAGATATTTCAATTTGATAATGGATGAAATAGAATATCTTGCTAGAAACCCAAAGTCAGGAAAAGATTATAGTAAAGTGAGAAAAGGATATTTTCGTTTTCAAGTAAAATCACATTTCGTTTTCTATAAAATCAGCAAGAAGAATGAAGAAATTGAAATCATCAGGATTTGGAATAGAAATATACGGCACAATACCATAACCAAAGCAAAACATTTTCGAAAAACTTTTACGACATTCTATGACAAAACAAATGTCAGTTAAAAGTCAGAGAAAAACCATCATTAAATCTTGAAAGAATTACTACCTTTACACTTAAATTAAATAAAAGTAATTAACAAATGAACCCGATTGCTAAGAAAATAAGTGAAAAAAGAAAAAATAAAGGACTTACTCAAGAGGAATTGGCAAAACAAGCAAAAATAAATCTGAGAACAATTCAACGGATTGAAAACTCTGAAAGCCAACCAAGGGGCACAACTCTAAATTTGATTTGCGAAGTTTTGGAAATTGATCCAAAAGAATTGATTTCAAAAGAGAATTCGATTAGAGAAAATAAATTCGGAATTAAAATAATTAATGGACTTTTTCTCTTGACACTGAATTTAATCTTAATGGGAATAATTGGATTTCTGACTTTGGACTCAAACGCAAATATAAATAGTAGGTTTGGAGGTTATTTATTGAGCTTTTTTCTTCCCTTTTTTATATTTACTCAGACAAAAAAAATGAGAGGAATGGACAGAATGCTTAAATTTGGATTTGGATATATAGTTTATTTTATTTTAGTAATGGTAATATATGGATTTCCAACAGGATTTGTCACGGGATTATTCCCTTGCCTTTTAATTAGTTTATCGGTTCTATATTTTGGAAATGAATTTATCAAAGACAGAGAAAAGCATTATACATCAAATAGCTTTCATTCGACACAAAGTGCCCGGGATGAAACAAAAGTTAAATTTAATCCATCTGATTACAGGGGATAAAATATCTATATCATAAATAGAACTTAAATATGTATTAGTTAAAAATCGAGGTCAGAGACACTCGATTATCATACAGGTCAGAGACACTCGATTATCGGTGTAGCGCAAGTCCCCAAATAATCCAGGAAATTATTTAT
>JALVEG010000351.1 GCA_027031145.1 Saprospiraceae bacterium
GTTTAGAGCTTTGAATTGCGAATTAATAGGGTTGAGTGTTGATCAGGTTTTTGCTCATATCAAATGGGAAGAATGGATAAAAGATAATATGGATGTTCAAATTGAATTTCCTATTATAGCAGATACGGGTAAAGTTGCTGAAACTCTCGGTTTGATTCATCCCGGCAAAGGTACCAATACTGTCAGAGCGGTATTTGTAGTGGATCCAAAAGGTAAGATCAGAATAATGCTTTATTATCCTCAGGAATTGGGTAGAAATATGGACGAGATATTAAGAATTGTTGAAGGAATGCAAATCTCTGATAAAGAAGGGGTAGCAATGCCCGCAAATTGGCCTACTAATGAGATACTTGGTGACAGAGTGATTATTCCTCCTGCTACAAGTGTTGAAATGGCAAATGAAAGACTTGAAAAAGCTAAAAAAGGTGAATTCAAATGTTATGACTGGTGGTTATGTCATAAAGAAAGGTAGTTCTCCTAATAATAAGTATTATCCGGATTTATTGCAAATAGTTTGAGCTTGCGAACTGAATTTCCGCAAATAATGCAGGTTAAAAATTAACATCATTTTTTGTCGGGGGATTTGCCGTTATGCATTTTCCCCGATTTTTTAAAATAAAAGTATGTTTTTGGAAGTTGTAGAAAATAATAAAGCGATGTTCATAAGATTTTTATATTTTATTTTAATTTTATTTATAGTATCTTGTTCGACAGGAAAGAATAAATCTTTGATTATGGAGAATGAAAACAAAAGCCGGGAAATAAACAGATCAAAAGAAGAATGGAAATCCGTATTAACAGACCATCAATATTATGTGATGATAGAGAAAGGTACCGAAAGACCTTATACAGGTGAGTATTGGGATGTTTTCAAGGAAGGAGTATATAAATGTGCTGCTTGCGGTGAACCACTATTTGATTCCGAAACCAAATTTGATGCTCACTGCGGCTGGCCGAGTTTTTATGATGCAATGGATTCTACAAAAATAAAAACTGATGTAGATTACAAAGTCGGATATAAAAGAGTAGAAATAATGTGCGCAAGGTGTGGGGCTCATCTAGGGCATGTTTTTCCTGACGGGCCAAAACCTACAGGAACCAGATACTGCGTGAATTCAGCATCTATAATACTGGAAGAAAAAAAATAGATACTTGCCAATTATTGAAATGCACCTAAAAAAACTGATTATGTATTGCTAATAAACAGCAGCGCTCATATACCCTACGACTCTGGTTTCATCCTTTGAAGCATCGGCACTGGTACGATAATCCAACAACTTGGTTTTTAGTTCCAATTTTATAGCTGCTTCAATAATAGCTTTAATACCGGTAATGCCACATGCTTCACAATCGGAACTCAGGATTGTAAGGTTTTTATTTGCTACACCTGTCAGACAGTTTTGGTCTATTGCCTCTGCTGTCTCCAAATTGTGAAAATGACTAAGATCAGATGATATCACTACTGCATTGATGGGATCTTTAAGAATAAATTTTATGATTTGATACAATTTTGTATAATGTATATTTCCATATATTAATTCGACAATTTTAACATCCGGATTATATTTTTTAATAAAAGGCATTTGTGTTTCGGTACTGTGTTCCAAAAAATGAGCCTGACTTTCAAAATCAAAATTAAATTCTTCTTGAAGTTTTTGAATATAATTTGTGTCAATTTCCAAATAACCGTAAGGAGTATCATATTTAGTAAATTTACTTATACTGACTCCTTTGATATAAACATGATGCGAAGGTCCGATGATGATTATTCGTTTTGCTCCGGTATTTGCCAATAACCTGTGAGCGATATTAGCAGTAAATCCACTAAATATATATCCTGCATGAGGGCTGATTATAGCTTTGGGTTTTAAGTCCCAAATAGATTTATCCTTTATGTTTTCATCAATGGTGTGATTCCAATAATCTATCATCTCATCTATTTGAACAGGATCTGCAGGATAAAACCTTCCTTTATTTCCGGCACGTCTTATTTCATTCATTTTTATCGGTGTTTTATGCAAAAATAATTAAATTTATCAAGAAAAGCAAGAGTTATTTCAAACAAGTATATAACAGTAATAGTTCTCCTGATAAGCGAATGTCTCTGACTTCGCTTTACAAAAAAAAACTACTTCATTTTTCCAATATTCCAGACAATTTACAAAAAAAAAAATATTCATTTTGTCACTATTTTTGTTTGCTATCGCCACAAAAATACCGCCAAAATGGGTATGTGGTTTCCTCCATCCGGTTCTATCATAATGTCGCCCCTCTGGGGCTCAAAGCAGCTCTTGCCTGTTATCGCTACCATAATGCCGCCCCTAACGAGGCTTTTTATTTGTCCCCAGATAAATGATCGCCTCCCTACTTCAAAAATCAACATTTATTTACCCTGTAGGACATTTATCCAGCGGGGTTAATAGATATTCGATATTCAAAAATTACAAACCTCCTAATCCAAAATTTTTACCTGGTTTTTTCAAAAGCCGGCTTCAAAATCACTCCTTTCAGTCGTGCTTTTGAGTCCTAAGTTCCTCATTTCAAAAACAACGAACACAGAACAACAAACAAAAAAACAAATCTTAAATTAATAACAAAGATATGCAATAAATTTGCAGGGTAAGGGTTGAAATAGTAACTTCGCATTTTTTTAACAGAGTGTGGCTATTCAAGAAGTATGTTTTTGAAGTGAAAATGTTATTGTTTTATTATAAAAGCCTATGATGAGAATAGTTACAAAAAATAACAGATATGAAAATTGATACAAACAAAGTAGTTTCGTTGAGCTACGAATTAAGAACTGATGGTTTCGATTCTGCATTGGTAGAAAAAACTCAGGATGATCATCCATTGGAATTTATCTATGGTTTAGGAATGATGATACCTAAATTTGAAGAGAATTTAAAAGGAAAGGAAAAAGGTGATGAATTTCAATTTAAAATTGAAGCTTCAGAAGCTTATGGATTATCAAATCCGGAAAATATAATTGAACTACCTAAAGCGACTTTTGAAAGAGACGGTTCCATTGAAGAGGGACTGTTAGTAAAAGATAATGTGATTGCAATGCAGGATAACCAGGGAAATAAGTTTAACGGCAGAGTTGACAAAGTAGGTGATGAGACCGTTACTATGGATTTCAATCATCCGATGGCTGATAAAGATCTTTATTTCAAAGGAAAGATACTTGATGTAAGAGAAGCAACACCTGAAGAATTAGAACACGGCCATGTACATGGTACAGGACATCATCATTAATAAAAAATTGTTAGTTATAAAAAAAAAGAGGTATGGAAATCGTTCCATGCCTCTTTTTTTACAGAAATCAATAAAACTACCTGAATTCCACTTCAAAAGGTAATTTAGCTTGTGGTTCCGCAATCCTTGCATCATCATTGATAACTTCCAATAGTGGTTTAAATCCTTTAATATATTTTGAATTCAATATTTTTGAATCCACATTAGTTTCTTCCGACAATTGCATGATTATTTGTTGCATGAAGTTTGTTTTAACCCTGGGATATTTTGTCAATCTATAATCTTCCAGATTTGCTTTTTCAGCACAGAGCTCTATAGCTTTATCCAGATTGCCCAATACATCGACCAATCCGATATCTTTTGCTGTTGCGCCAAGCCAGATCCTTCCCTGAGCTATTTTATGAACTTCATCTCTTGTCATATGTCGTCCTTTTGCAACTGTATTAAGAAATTGTTCATAGAAATTTTCAATATAAGATTGCATCAGTTTTCTAGCATCATCACTTAAATTGTATTGAGGAGAAAATGCTAATGACATCTTATGGGTTTTTACAGAATCAAAATGGATCTTTAATTTATCATTCATCAATTCTTTGAATTCAGGTAATATTCCAAATACGCCTATCGATCCTGTTAAAGAATTAGCATCAGCAACAATAGTATCAGCGTGACAGGAAATATAATAACCTCCTGATGCGGCATAGTCACCCATAGAAACAATAACGGGTTTTCCTGCTTCTTTAACTCTGTCCACGGCTCTGAGTATCTCATCAGAAGCAGATCCGCTTCCTCCCGGAGAATTGACCCTTAGTACAACTCCTTTTATATTATCTTTTCTCAATACATCATCAAAAGCTTTTGCAAATTTTTCAGGAGAGATACTTCCTGCCTTTTTGCCACCATCTACAATATCTCCTTCCATGTATATCACTGCAATTTTATTTTTGCCAGTCTTTATTTTAGGTTTTTTTGCACCTTTTCTGTATTTATTTACAGAAACCAATTTGAGCTTTTTCTTTTCGGAAATGCCATTTTTCTCCTTTAGTAATCTAGTGAAGTCAATTTGATAAATAAGTGAATCAACCAGTCCGTATTTTATAGCATTTTGAGGAAACAGTCCTTTAAAATTATTGACAAAACTTTCAAGACTGTCTGAATTAATATTTCTTACGCTTAATATGGAATCTTTAGTATTCTTGTACAATCCGTTAAAAAATTCATGCAACTGAAATCTGTTCTGATCACTCATTTTATTATACCTCAATGGTTCGGTTGCACTCTTGAATTGTCCGGCATAAAAAATATTCCATTTTATTCCCAGATTGTCGGAAAATTCTTTCAAAAAAGGAATAGAAGAAGCAAAACCTGTCATTTGTACTATACCATTGGGACTTAAAAATATAGAATCGGCAACGCTTGAAATATAATAGGTCAATGGAGTATAAAACTCGCTGTATGCATATATATATTTACCACTTGATTTGAAATCCTTTAAAGCATTTCTCAAAATGGTCGCAGAAGCATATCCCATTTCAGGTAATACCGGATCAAGGTATATTCCTTTGATCTTACTATCTTCTTTTGCAAGTTTAATGGCATTTACAATTTGTCCTAAATCCGGATTAAGGTTTTTGTCAAATATCATTTCAAATTGATCCGGATTTTCCGCTTTTTCTTTGACAGGTCCATTCAATTTAATATGTAGCGTGGATTTTGAACTAATAATTGGTGTAGAATTTGTAGATGCGGCAATTATTGCAAAAACAAAAAATATCAATAATAAAAATATTATTATTCCAGTTATTGTAGCAAGTACGTTTTTAAAAAAACTCTTCATAATCTATTTAATTTTATTAATAATAATGCAAAATTAAGATATGTAGTTTATTTAAATAAAAATAATAGATTAATGCATCTTTATTTTCGATTAATAGAATACCTTTTGTATAATATATTAAAGAATGGCGTTTAAATAAATAGAATTATATTTTGAAGAATAAATATAGACGAAAATTTGATGATAAATTAATTTAGGTATTGAAGGATATTTTTAATATCTTTGTTTATTGATATGAAAAAAGTATTGTCATTTATTGTATTTGTAATTATAGTATCCGGAGTTAGTTCTCAGATACAGGTTAAACCTGCTGATGACAATAATTTTACACCTGTTGATTTAATTAAAAATGTATTTTTAGGGCAGGGAGTCCAAATTGTAGATATTAAATATGACGGGGAATCGAAATCAGTGGGTTATTTTACCAATGGTAAGACAGCGGTCAATATAGACAGGGGAATATTAATGACAACAGGAGAATCTGCTGTTGCATCCTTGCCCAATAATTCCGGTGGTACACAGACGGTAAGTTCAGATCAGACTTATTTTGATCAGGAATTGTCGGATGCTATTAATAGCACACTATTGTATGATATTTGCCGGTACGAGATCACATTTATACCTTTTTCGGATTCCGTCAGGTTCAATTATGTTTTTGCTTCTGAAGAATATCCTGAATTTATTTGTTCTCAATACAATGATGCTTTCGGATTTTTTATTTCCGGAGCCAATCCTGAGGGAGGCAATTATGTCAGTAAAAATATAGCTTTGGTTCCCAATACAACCGAACCTGTAAGTATCAATAATGTTCATCCGTATAAAGATGAAAGTTGTAAGGCTAAGAACGAACAATATTACAATACCAATCCCGTATCATCTCCCACGATGACTTATGATGCATATCTCGATGTTTTTGTTGCTTCTGCAAGGGTTATTCCATGTACAGAATACACTATTAAACTGGTAATTGCCGATGTGGTAGATGATGTTTATGATTCAGCGGTGTTTTTGGAGGCAAAAAGTTTTAGTACAAATGCACTGAAAGTTTCCATAAATACTCCAAGCTTTGACGGGACTATCTCGGAAGGATGTTCTCCCGCTGAATTAATATTTAGTTTTGATTCTCCTGTTACTTCTGATTATGATCTTGAAATGAGAATACTTAATGATCCGGGATTAGGAAATTTAGCCACTGAATTAGTAGATTTTTCACAGCTGCCGGTTGCAGATGCAAAAATTTTGAAAGGAGAAAGTTCCTATTCCTTTATTATTGATGCATTTCCGGATAATATAGAAGAAAATGAGGAGATCATTGCTCTGGAATACAGAAAGAACGTTTGCCAGCTTGATACCCTGATATTGAGATTGGTTGATAATAAATTGGTTAATATAAATCTACAGGATTCTGTTTTGGTTTGTGAAGGTGATACTGTGAATGTCGGTGCGACTTTGCCTGATGATTATGAACCGCCTCCGGACAGATATTTTTCAAATAATAACGATTATATAATAGGTGCAGAAAAAGGAAGTGAAGTTTATTCGTCAATTAATATTTCGGGTTTAAGTCCTGATATTCTTAATAAAGAAATACTTAAAGAAATATGCATTGATACATTGTCGATCAGGGTTTTAAGCGATCTTGATATTTATCTGATCACTCCGGACAATTACTATTTTGAATTGAGTACGGATAACGGATTCAAACCAAATGCATCTATTGATATTGACTCTATGATCCATACATGTTTCATTCCGGATGCTACAGTGAACATCAATAACGGTGATCCAGTGTTGGGAGATTATTTTCCGTTGAATCCAAAATTTGAAGGAAATTTTCAACCCGAAGGCAACTGGGATGATCTTTGGGGCAGAAAAATAAACGGAGAATGGAAATTGCTGGTTATAAATGATGAAACAGGGTGGGCAGGAAATCTTAGCTCCTGGCATCTGGCATTAAATTCAAATTACGATATCAGTTATCAGTGGAGTCCCGATTTAGATATAAGCTGTCAGGATTGTTTATCACCTGATATTTTTCCAAAACAATCGAGGTATTATTATATTGGACTGGAAGATACTTATGGCTGCACATCTACGGATTCCATTTTTGCAAAGATCAATGAATCGGAAATGGTTCCTTACTTGAATTGTGATTCTGTTTCCGTAGATCTAATACGTTTTGTTTGGGGTGTTAACAAGACAGGAGAAACGTATGAGATCAGAATAAACAATACAGATCCATGGATCAGTGTTACCGATACATTTTTTAATGTAACAGGGTTGAATTTTGATGAAACCGTGGAAATTGAAGTGAGGATAACCGGTGATAACTGTATAAACAAAGCAGCAAGAGCAACATGTACAACATATCCATGTCCTCCTCCTGATATTGATCTGATCTCAAAAGTTGATGTGAAATGCTTTGGCGATCAAACCGGTGAAATTCAATTGCAGGCATCAGGTACGGCAGGTCCATATCAATACAGGTATAAAAATGAAATAAATAATACCGGATTTTTTAATAATCTTTCTTCGGGGATCGATACGATATACGTTTCGGACAGTGAAGGTTGTGAAATACCTTATGTTTTTGAGATAAAAAGTTCTCCTGCGATAATTGTTGATCTGGATATCAATGATATAAGTTGTTTTGGAGCCGGTGACGGAAGTATTCTTGCCTCTGCATCAGGAGGAAACGGAAATTTTCAATTTAGATGGGAAAATAGTACTACGGGAGATGTGGAATCAGGAACTTATATATCCGGTCTTGGATCATCAACATATTATCTTACAGTTAGCGATATTGAAGGTTGTTCTTATATTGACACTGTTTTTATATCAGAACCAATGCCTTTAAAGATAACAAGTTCAGTTTCCAATGTGGAATGCAAAGGATATGATACAGGAAAAATCCTCATTGATGTTGAAGGAGGAACAGGAGATTGCAATTATTATTGGGAAACTCCTGTCGGGACATTCACAGGAAAAGACCTGATAAATATTCCAGCAGGAACATATTATTTGACCGTTACAGATGAAAATGATTGTGAAATTATACAATCTTACACCATCACTGAGCCTTCTGAGGGATTAGCTGTGAATTCTCACGCTAATGATACCTTATGTTATGGTTCTAAAAACGGTTGGATAGCACTGGATATTCCTGATGACAGTCAATATACAATCCTATGGAGCAATGGAGATACAAGGGATTCGATCTTTAATCTATCGCCCGGTTTTTATAAAGTAACTGTTACCGATAGTAATGGATGCATAAAGGTAATAGAACATGAAATTGTGGAATTGGACAGTATCGGTATACAAATTGGTTTCAATGCTCCATCTTGTCATGACGATTCCAATGGAGAAGCATGGATAGATAAGGTTTTTTACGGTAGCAGGGAAACAGAAAAGAATGATTTTACATTTATCTGGAATACAAATCCTGAACAAAGCGGGATCTTTGCATATGGATTGAAGGGAGGGAAGATTTATAATGTTTATGCTCAGGATAGATATGGTTGTGGTGAAAGTGAAAATATATTTATCCCAAATCCTGAAGAATTGAAGATCAATGTTAACAGAATTAAAGATGTTTCATGTTATGGATTTAACGATGGAAAGATTGATATTATTCAGGATGAAAGTAATCCACTGGAATTTACATGGAGTTCCAATGTTTTGATACAAAATAACGGTTCTGCCGACAGTCTTGAAGCCGGATTATATAAATTGACGGTAACGGATGAAAAAGGATGTGAAGCAGTAAGGGTATTTACTATAAAACAACCACCTCCTTTGCAGGTTTCTTATCAGATTAAAGACGTTAATTGTAAGGGGGGTAATGATGGTGCTGTTGAAGCTATAATATCAGGGGGAACTTCACCATATATTTTTATTTGGGAGGATGAGAATAGCAACACAAAAGTCAATTCATTAAGTTCAGGAAATTATTTTCTAAGGATCATAGATTTTAATAACTGTGAATTCGAAGATTCGGTTTTTATTGATGAACCTGCTGAATATTTGACGTCAGCAGTTGAAACAAAAGAAGTAACATGTGCAGGGGGTAGTGACGGAGAAATAGTTTTTATTGATTCGGGAGGAATTCCACCGTATTCTCATAAGATATTGAATGATGATTTTTATGCCGGAGACAAATTGATCGGATTGAAAGGTGGAAAATATACTGTTGTTACCAGAGATATTAACGGATGTACAGATACTTTATATAATATTTTTATAACTGAACCTGAACCTCTGGTTCTTGATATCGGCGAAGATACTTTGGTGAATTACGGTTCGATAATAAGACTTGATCCTGCTGTGGAAAACGGAACTGCTCCTTATGAATATACATGGATCATTCCCGATGGTATAAATGTCAGTTGTACGGATTGCCCCGATCCTGAAATCCAGGTGTATTACAATCTACAGGTACAACTCACTATAACAGACAGTCTTGGATGTACTGCTGAAGATATGAAAAATATATTAGTTGAACTTGATAAGGGCATATTCGTGCCGACAGCTTTTATTCCTTCTGGAAACAGACAGGAAAACAGGAAATTATTTGTTTATGGAAAGTCGGGAACAAAAGTTAAGGTTTTTAAAGTATATGATAGATGGGGAGGAATGGTATATCAGCGCAATGATTTTGAAGTAAATGATGAATCTGAAGGATGGGATGGTACTTTCAGAGGAGAAAAATTGAATTCAGGAGTGTTTTCCTGGTATCTTGAAATTGAAAATTTAGACGGAACAAGTCAAAACTTTAAAGGTTTGGTTACATTGTTGAGATAAAATTAAAATTGTGAAAAGATTATTA
>JALVEG010000352.1 GCA_027031145.1 Saprospiraceae bacterium
ATATCGTTAAATATTATCCTACCAAAACGGATGCGGAAAATCAAACCAATGAATTGACAGATCCTTATACAAATACTTCTCCTTATAATCAAAGCTTGTTTGTTAGAATCGACAACACCACTACAAAAGGACTTACTATAGGTGAGCTTAAAATTATTGTGAATCATTTACCTGAAATTTATCCTGTGTCTTCTTATGAAATTTGTGATCTTGATAGAGATGGAATAGCAGAGTTTGATTTATCTAGTAAAATTACAGAAATTCTTAATAATAGGAATCCGAATGAGTATGAAATTAGATTCTATCCTTCTTTAACGGATGCAGAGGCAAATACTAATGAAATAATAGGTACCTATACTAATTCAACTCCCTTCAATGAAAATATAAGCTATAAAATAACAGACCTCCAGCAATCTTGTGTGAATTACGGAGAAATACATTTGGAAGTTCATCCGTTAATTGATATTAATATGCCGGATCAATTTTATCTATGCCGTGGAGGAAATATTCAAATTGAGGCACCGGCCGGTTTTGATTTATATGAGTGGTCCAACGGACAAACCGGCAGAACCATAAGTATTGATAAGCCATCTAGTCTAACTTTAACTGTAACTGATGCAAATCAATGTTCTAACTCAAAAGAGATTAAAATTATAGAATCTGATGTTCCTGAGGATGTCAATATTGATATTCATGACTTTCAAGAAAATAATTATATTGTTATAAATGCAAATGGTATTGGTAATTATGAATACTCTATTGACAATATAAATTATCAAGATTCTAATATTTTTGAAAATTTAAATCCCGGTACTTATACAGTCTATATTAAAGATAAAAACGGATGCGGAACTATAACCAAAACGATTGATATTATCGATGCCCCCCATTTTTTCACTCCCAATCAAGATGGATTCAATGATTATTGGCAAGCCATCAACTTGAGAAATAAAGCCGGATCTTATATAAATATATATGACCGATATGGAAAATTGATCAAAGTTTTATTGCCGACCGAGCAAGGTTGGGATGGTACTTTTGAAGGACATCCTATGCCTGCCACAGATTATTGGTTTGTCGCTTTTATCAAAGATGGAGCTAATAAATTTAGAAAAGTAAAAGGGCATTTTACTCTCAAAAGATAAGAACAAAAAGAATCAATGAAAAAATTTAAGATTAAATCTGATTTTAAGCCTACTGGAGATCAACCTCAGGCCATTGATTCGCTTACGCAAAGTTTTAATGAAGGAGATAAATATCAAACTTTACTCGGGGTAACCGGATCGGGAAAGACATTTACGGTAGCCAATGTGATTGAACGCATTCAGAAACCCACCTTGATTCTGGCCCATAATAAGACTTTGGCCGCCCAACTTTTTCAAGAATTCAAACAATTTTTTCCGGACAATGCTGTGGAATACTTTGTTTCATATTATGACTATTACCAACCGGAAGCATATATCCCGACATCCGGCACATATATTGAGAAAGATTTATCTATCAATGAGGAGATTGAAAGGTACCGGCTCAGTACTACTTCCTCTTTATTATCAGGAAGAAAGGACGTAATAGTAATAGCTTCCGTTTCCTGTTTATATGGTATTGGAAATCCTACCGAGTTCAAAAAAAATGTAGTAAAAGTTAAGAAGGACGTCCAAACTACCCGTACTGTATTACTAAAAAAGTTAGTCGCTTCATTATATAGCAGAAGTGAAACTCCCAGAGCCGGCAGTTTTGTGGTAAAGGGAGATACTTTGAACGTTTATCCATCTTACACAGATCGATATTTCCGCATTAATTTTTGGGGAGATGAAATCGATGAAATTGAGGTTTTGCATTCAGAAACCGGAGAATTAATTGATACGGTGGATGAACTCGAAATTTATCCTGCTAATATTTTTGTTACTTCTCCCGATAAGCTAAACAATGCCATCAAAGAAATACAAATAGATTTAGGAAAACAAATCGAATATTTTAAAAGTATAGGCAAACATCTGGAAGCTAAACGTTTGAAAGAGCGTACTGAATTTGACTTGGAAATGATGAAAGAATTGGGATATTGTTCGGGAATTGAAAATTATTCACGATACTTGGACGGAAGAGCCCCGGGCACCCGCCCCTTCTGTTTACTCGATTATTTTCCGGATGATTATCTCATGGTGATTGATGAGAGTCACGTTACAATCCCTCAAGTTCACGCCATGTACGGAGGAGACCGTTCCAGAAAAGAAACTTTGGTAGAATATGGTTTCAGATTGCCTTCTGCAATGGACAACCGGCCACTGAAATTTGAGGAATTCGAACAAATGCAAGACAAAGTCTTATATATCAGTGCTACACCGGCCGACTATGAGCTGAACAAAACTCAAGGAGTAATTGTAGAGCAAGTGATTCGTCCTACCGGTTTACTGGATCCCATTATTGAAGTTCGCCCCTCCCAAAATCAGATTGATGATTTACTTGATGAAATTCAAAAAAGAATAGAAAAAGATGAGCGTATTCTTGTCACCACCTTAACTAAAAGAATGGCAGAAGAATTGACAAAATACCTCAGTAAAATCAATGTACGAAGTCGTTATATACATTCGGATGTTGATACCTTGGAACGAGTGGAAATCATGCATGATTTACGCAAAGGAAAATTCGATGTACTTGTGGGA
>JALVEG010000353.1 GCA_027031145.1 Saprospiraceae bacterium
ATTGATACTAATATTCAATTGTTCAGCTATTTCTCTATGTTTAAATCCTTCAATTACATATAGATTGAAAACAGTTCTGTAACCTACAGGCAACAGGTCAAGGGCTTTCAACAGATCCTCAAGGTTTAGTTCATCCACTACATTTATTTTATCGGGAATAATCAAATTATCTGCTTCTATAAATAATTTAAAAACCTTGTTTCGTCTTAAAAACATTAAAGATTCTCTTACCGCTATTTTCCTGATCCAGGCTTCAAAACTTCCTTCTTTTTTAAATTTGCTCAGATTGTCATAGATCTTCATAAATGTATCAATCAATACATCTTCAGCATCATAATCATTTTTTATATACCTTTTTATTACGGCAAAAAGCATAGGGGAGTATTTTTGATACAACTCCTTTTGAGCTTTTCTGTCACCCTTTATACATGCTCTTATTAATCGCTTCAATTCCATTTTAATTAGATATGTTCTCTTCTATGATGCTTTATACTATTAATACGATGCAAAAATTATGGTTTTTGGTGTAAAAATATTAAAAAATCACTTTTAATTCCTTTTTTACCAATGGAGGAATTGCATTTCCTGATATTTTTGCAGTAGCCTCCATCCTAAATTCTGATTTGACGTTGTTCATCAATTTCATAACTTTGACAAATCCTTTACTTAATAAGTTTTTACTACCTATTTTATCCATTTCGGATTGAACAATATTTATCGGCATTTTGAATTGAAATTCCATTTCCTTATTTGCCTCAATTTTGAAAGCCTTTTTAAATTCTACAATACCAACAGTGTATTCGTTGATCAATTTATTCTTTTTCCTTCCTCTGGTATATCTCTCAATCAATTTAACTGTGATAGATTTTACTGTTTGCCTGGATTTTGAAGATATTATTACTTTGCCAACTAAAAAACTTGTATCATAAGGAATTTTATTTGGAAATTCCAAATCTATTTTTACACTTTCAATTCCTAAAAAATTCTTTACTTTTCCTATCATTTATTTTATTTTAATTGATACCCTAAACTTAATGTAAAACTTCTGGGCGCTTCAAGTAATCCAGGTCTTACAGAATACTCTTTATTAAATAAATTGTCAATGTTAAATAAAAGTTCCATTTGTTTATATTCAAATCCTATTCGCATTCTATAAACATTAGTTCCATGCATATGATCTTTTCTATATTGTTTAACGCCTTTTATGAATATTTCTTGTTCCAGGATCTTGTCAACTGCTTCCATATAGCTGTTGTAAAAAGAGCCGAATCCAAGAAGGAAACTTTTATATTTGAATTCCGTGTCAAACCTGAAAGAATGTTTGTATCTGTATTTCAGTATATTGTAATCGACGCTTAAATTTCTTTTTACTTCATCGTTAAAATCCTTGTATTTAGGATCGATATATAGGTATCCGCCCATTGCACTGATATTTACACCTGCTATATTGCCTGTGAGTCCGGTTGAAAGTTCGATTCCTTTTATGATGGTATTTCCAATATTTTCAGCGGTAAAAAACAATCTGCCTTTATATCTTAGATTGAATTCTATCATATTATTGTATTCGGATTGAAATGCTGACAGATCGGCAAATCCTTTAAATTTATAAAATTTGTATCCTTGCCTGATTCCTATTTCGGCAGTATAACCTGTTTCCGATTTTAAATCGGGGTTGGGAAGTATTAGTAAATTTCCCGATAAGGCATTTGTGAATTTTTCAGCAATGGCAGGATACCTGAATCCCTGTCCCCATGAAGCTCTTATGTTGGTAAAAGGAAATAATTTATAATTTGCTCCAAACCTAAATATCGGTTTGCTTTCTCTTGTGTATTTTTCGCTGACATCTTCGCCTTCGATGACTTTTGGTCCGCTTACGCTATTAATCTCGTATCTTGCACCGAAAACAAGATTAAGTTTTTTCCATAATTTCTTTTCTGCCTGAGCATAAAAACCCGAATTTTTTGCTACAAATATCGTATCTCCATACAGTTCCGCATCTGTTATTGCTTCAGTATGAACCATTCCGCCTGTAAGAATTAAACCAAAGTCTGAAAAATTCTTTTGATATTGATATTCTCCATATTCGCTTATGGAAACATTTGATTTATTATCTGAGACCTGGTTTGAAACATAATATATTCGTGATTGAAAAATATGTTTACCACCATTTTTAGTAAAATAAGAAATATGGGGATCAAAAATATATACTTTTTTATCTTGTAATGAATATGCCAGACTATCTCCTGTATATGCACCGGAAGTTGCATTCTTCCAATAGAAAAAAGTTATTTTTTTACCTGTATTCAGGTTTGTATGGAGTCCTATGCTCAATGCATCAGAAAGATGATAATCAAGTTTTAATGTAGTTCTTGCGGTCTGGCTAAAACAATCTTTTTTATAGCTTATGGGTTCATTATTGAAATAAAGAGATGATACGAGGTCCAGTTTTTTTATTTTCTTTGCATAGACAGCAGAGAATCCGTACTTATAAGGTCTTGAATCGCCCCATCTTTTTACGGGATCAGCAGGATTGTCATATACTGAACCGAATGCTCTTATTTTAAGGTATGGTTTTTTCTTAGCATAAATGGAAAGAATATTTATCACTCCGTTCATTGCAGCTGAACCGTATAGAGAGGAACCCGCTCCTTTCATCACTTCCACTTTAGCTATTGTTTCTACGGGAATATTCCCCCAATTAGGATATGCAGAATCAAATTGCAATGCAGGAATATTATCATATAAAACCAACACTCTGCTTCCTGCTCCATAAGAAAATCCTGAACCGCCACGGATATTTGCTTGTCCGTCCACATAATTTACTCCCGGTATTTTCTCTAGAAGATTATCAAAACTCAAGGTGTTGTTTTTTTCCAGGAAAGAAGGTTTGACAGTTTCTATAGAGACGGTTACATCTTCTATTGCTTTTCTGTATTTTCCTGAAGTAACAGTAACCTCACTTAAAGTTTTAATGTCTTCTTTTAAATATATAGTGCCAAGATCAAAATCCTTTTTTGTAATAGTATAATCAGCAGAAAAAGTTAAATATCCGATATATGAGATTTTTAAATGAAGTATGGGGCTGTTTGTAGTAAAATGAAATGTTCCGTTATTGTTGGAAGTAGTTATATTATCATTGTATTTTATACTGGCAAATGACAGCGGCTCTCCTGTATTTTTATCTAATATTTTTCCTTTAACATTATATTGTGAATACGAAAATTGAATAAAAAAGATCAATTGAAATATATAGAAAAAAATAAATTTGGATTTTATTAACTTCATATTTTTACGTTTAATAAATGTGTATCATATTCAGGTAGAATCAGTTTTTTACCTCAAAAGAATCCTGCCCTGATAAGTTTGTTATTGAAATTTTTGATAAAATTAAACAAATTGATTGTTTTATTATAAAAAAAGGAGTAAATTTACGATGTCAAAAATATAAATTTATAGAATAAAACATCTTAAATAGCCGCTGTTTTAAGACAGAAACTATATGAGAGATGAACAAAAGCTAGTTCTTATGAAAAAAGTATTTTTTACCTTGATAATAATTGTATTGTATTTAGTAACAGGTATAGGACAAGATGAACTTTGTACTCCTGATAGTTCATACGCAGGGAAAAGCAGTAATCTGTATCCTGAGGCATTTCATCCAAGGACAAATCCGGATGGTGGTATATTGGATACTGCATGCATTAATCATGATTATTCTTATGTATTTACGGCTGTTGTTCCTGACTCTTTTGAAACTGAATTTGGAAATGTCAAATTAGACTCAATAGTCGTTGAAGAAAACGGTGTTATTTTTGGGCCTAATGGTTTGAACTATAAATGCAATCCTCCTAACTGTAATTTTGTTTCAGGAACACTTGGATGTATTGAACTATATGGAAAACCTGCTCCTGGCAATGAAATAAAAGTTTATGATCTGCAGATCAAAGTAAAAATAACAGCACTAGACGGTATTGTTGTCATTAATGATACTTTACCTCAATATATTACCGATTCGGCTCATTATTTCCTGCCTTTGATGGCTGAGAATTCACCTTATTGCCAGTCTCTGGGGGTTTATGAACTCAACAATGGATATACGATCAATATTTTAACCAATCCGGTTGCAGATATTCTCTCATTTGAAGCAAATGTTTTTGGATATGGAGAATTGAATTACTCACTGACTGATATGCAGGGTAGGAAAGTGGTCAATAATGTTCGATTGGTAAGGGATGGATACAATCTTGTAAAAATGGACATTGTTTCGCTTGCTCCGGGAATTTATTTTCTCGATTCAAAATTCAAGGGCAACAGGATAATTAAAAAAGTTATTATAAGCGATTATAAATAATCATTAATCTGTATATTTGATCAGAGAAATATACATTTAATTAAAGTTTTTCCGTTATTTTGTGAATTGTTTTTCAGTATTGAAATATGACAATGTCATTTATTTCAATGCCTGTTTATTTATTAAAAAAATAAAAATTATGAAACGTTTTTTGATATTGTTTGTATTGTTGTTATTATTTGTTTCCGGATATTCCCAGGAAGTGGTTAAAAAAGAATTAACCCTGGAAGATGCCGTTTTGAAAAGATTTACTGATTTTTATCCTGATTATATCTATGGACTGCAATGGAGGGGAGATTCAGATAATTTAGTTAAAAAATCTGATGACCTTGATGCTCTTCTATTCTCGGATCATACAGGAATGAAATGGGATACTTTATTGAAGGTAGATGAATTGAATGATAACCTGGGGATTCAATTAAAAAGAATACCTTCTGTGTCATGGATTGATCATAACAGTTTTTTCTTTAAATCCGGTTCTGATTATTACAAATATAATGTAAGTGAAGGGACAGGTGAAAAGTTTACAAGATTTCCTCTTGAGGGAACAAATATTGATCTGTGTAAAAAAACGGGGAATATAGCATATACCATTGATAATAATCTGTATCTGAAAAAATCGAATGGAGATTGTGTAAGTGTGACTAATTTTGATGACAAGAATATTGTATCAGGTCAGTCTATTGCAAGGAATGAATTTGGTATTACTAAAGGAACATTTTGGTCACCAAAAGGCAGCTTTCTTGCTTTTTATCAAAAAGATGAAAGCGATGTAAAAGATTATCCACTTGTTGATATAACTACAAGAGAAGCAACATTGAAGTCTATTAAATATCCTATGGCAGGGATGTCCAGTGAAAAACCTAAGGTTGGTATCTATAATGTAAAGAGAGGAAGAACCATTTATTTGAATACTTCAGAAGGTTCAGTTGATCATTACCTGACTAATCTATCATGGGGCCCTGACGAAAAATTTGTCTATCTCGCTGAATTGAACAGAGAGCAAAATCATATGTGGTTTAATAAATATGATGTTGAAACAGGAGAAAAAGTAAAAACTCTGTTTGAAGAACAGCATCCTAAATATGTAGAACCTGAACAACCGGCATGGTTTATTCCCGGTAAAAATGATGAATTTCTATGGTTCAGCAGAAGAAACGGTTTCAATCATCTTTATAGATATAATACGGAAGGTGAGTTGTTGAATCAGGTTACTTCAGGTAAATTTCCTGTTCATAGTATAATCGGGCTTGATGAATCAGGAAAATTTGTCTATGTGACAGGAGCAGATGAGACAGGGTTGAATGAATATCTTTATATTGCGAAACTTAAAAATGATAAGACAAAAAAAGTAAGCAGACAATTTGGAGTTCATAGTTATAAAATGAGTGGCAAGGGAGAATATTTTATAGATATTTATTCCGATCTTAAAACTCCGAGAATAACACAGGTCATAGATAAAAAGGGGAAAATCGTCAACGGACTTCTTATATCACCCGATCCTCTTGCCGATGTAAAAATTGGTTCAACCGAATTGTTGGATATTACAGCTGCAGATAATAAAACCATTTTGCACGCGAGGATAATAAAACCTTATGATTTTGATCCTTCAAAAAAATATAAGGTGTTGGTATATCTCTATGGTGGTCCTCATGCCCAAATGGTAAGAAATGCATGGCTTGCTTATGCTCCACTGTGGATGCATTATATGGCTAACAGAGGTTATATTATCTTTACTGTTGATAATAGAGGTTCAGCTAACAGAGGTTTTGAATTTGAAAATGTGATACACAGACATCTAGGATTGAATGAAATGAATGATCAGATGAAAGGTGTGGAATATCTAAGGAGCTTGCCTTATATTGATACATCTAAAATGGCGATCCACGGATGGAGCTTCGGTGGTTTTATGACCACTACCATGATGCTTAGACAACCCGGAACATTTAAAGTCGGTGTAGCCGGTGGGCCTGTTATCAACTGGAAATGGTATGAAGTAATGTATGGAGAAAGGTATATGGATATGCCCGGAGAAAATCCTGATGGTTACAAAGAAAATAATCTGTTGAATTATGCAGATAGTTTGCAGGGAAATTTGATGCTGGTAATAGGTTCTGTTGATCCTGTTGTTGTTCCTCAACATTCCATGTCTATGCTAAAAAGATTTGTTGAAGCTAAAAAACAGGTTGACTTTTTTACTTATCCGATGCATGAACACAATGTGCGTGGTGTTGACAGAGCACATTTGATGAGAAAGATCTTGGATTATATTGATGATAAGTTGAGGGATTAAAGGCTAAAGCGTAGAGTTTGGTGTTTTTATTCTGTGTTCTGTTTTCTGTAAAGCAGGGTGGTGCTTTGGACTGTCAAATTTATTTGACAGAAGATATTATATTAATGTTTTGGATTATTGTAAAATTGAAAACTGTAATTTAGGACTCAAAAGCACGACCGGAGGGAAGTGATTTTGAAGCCGGTTAGAATTGGGGGGTTGGAATATTGTTTTTTTATTCTGTATTCTGTGTTTGTTGTTTTAAAGCAGGGTGGTGGTTTGGATTGTCAAATTTATTTGACAGAAGACATGGGAAAATAGGTTTGGAGGTTTGGAAGTTTTGAAGCTGATGCCCCGAGTGATTTCGACGAAGGAGAAATTGTATCGAGGGGTTGGATGTTGGAAAGCGAAGTCAGAGACATTCGCTTATCCGGAGAAATATAGGACTCAAAAGCACGACCGGAGGGAAGTGATTTTGAAGTCGGTTAGATTTAGGTGCCGGAATACTAAAGGATGTCTGAATTTTGTTTTTTTCATTTCACTCTTTATTTATCTCTTTGGGAGGTTCGGGGTGAAAAGTAACAAAAAAAGCAAAATGGCTTTATTTTAGCATTACAAATAACACCCGAATCATCAATTATCATAAAATACTTATGGCTTTAACAATACTATTATTGCCCGAGATCAATTTGATATAATATATTCCGGATGAAAAATTGCGGATATCTATTTTTTCTATTTTTTGACCGAAAAGTTTTGGTCTGAAAGTTTTTTCATAAACCTTCTGTCCGATGGAATTGTAAACAAACAAAGTATGAGGATTAAAACTATTAGTTGAATATTCAATAAAAACATTATTCCTTGCAGGATTGGGATAGATTTTTTTTATCTCAAAAGTTCCTGTTGTTAAATCATCACATAAGTCTTCTGCAAGGTGAATGTAAGCATTGTAAACATCAAGTCGTCCACCGCTAACGGTTTTATCAGTAAGATCTGTATGCTTATCCGAGTAATCGAGAATATATTCTTTGATCTTTAAGCTCAATTCAGCCGGATTTGCTATTACTTTTGAAGTGAAACCGGAACAGGGAATTGTATATAACAAGCCTATTGCTCCTGCGACATGTGGTGCTGCTGCAGAATTTCCGGAGAATTTTTCTTTAAATCCGTTATCTAAATAAAGAGTATATATATCTTTTCCCGGAGCTGCAAGGTCAATACTGGTTTTACCAAAACTTCTGCTTGTATCAAAGTTATCATCTTTATCTGTACTTGTTACGGAAATAAAGTAATCACTTTTGCACAAAGTTGGCATATCTCCTTTATCTTCAACATTTATAGGGTCATTTGATGCCGAAGAGATATTGAGAATACCTTGTTGACCAAGTACGTTATAGATATCACACCATTGTATATTTTCAGGAGAATCATTCGGAAATTCATTGCTTTTGCCTGCAGACAGATTTGTTGCAACGACAAATGCTCCATGAGTACCATTGGTATCGTTGAATTTCTTTCTTAAGCTATAAATGTAATGATATCCTTTGATCACATCGCTTACATAATTTACATTGGTAACAGGCAAAATTTTAATATTCCAATTTAATCCTGTCATTCCTTTATTATTATTTCCTTTAGCTCCAATGATACCTGCAACGGAAGTTCCATGGGAGTGCACATTATGATTATCGTTTTTATTTTTCATATCGACCCCGAAATAGTCATCTGTATAGCCGTTATTGTCATTATCCATACTATCTCCCGGTATTTCATCATTATTTCTCCATATATTATCAATAAGTTCAAGATGAGTCGTCTCCATACCTTTGTCTAAAACAGCTATTATGATCGTATCGCCACGTCCATTCAGCCCTCCCGTATTATAATCCCATACTTCATCTGCTCTTATCTGTGACGGACCGTATTGTTTTATATAATTGGGATCATTCGGAGTATTCCGGTATTCAAGTTTTGAATCTTTTACTATGAAATCAATAATAGGATTTCTTTTAATCTTTTTCTTGTCTTCCGGTTTGATATTAATCAAAAAAAGGTTTAATTCTTTAAAGATAGTTTCTACTTTATCTGTTTTATTAAGTTTTAAAATATGATGCAATCTCGTGTCGGATAATTCCTGCGTGGTTTTAATAATATATCTTTCAGTTTTTTGAGAAAACAAAGACATTGTTATCAAAAAAAATAAAATTATAAAAGTTAATCGTTTCATAAGTTAGTTTGATATGATAAATATTATTGTATCCATATAAAAATAGTGCCCTGCACTAAATATATATAAAATAGATGGTTTTAATTCAATAAACGCTGCAATTAGCAGTATATTTTAGATTTACAAATAAATAATTTTAATAATAAACAAATTTTGGCGTAAAAGAATAGTCCGTTTATTTCCTGAAAAACTTTATATGTTCTCTTTTTCTTTTTAATTAATTCAGTGTAATATAGAGTGTTTTTGTAGATTTGTAATTAATAATTCGGGTTAATATGTAAATTTGAATATTATGGTTATAAGTTTTGATTGGGGAACGCCTATGTATGATCAATCAATTTATTTGAGAGATCAGGTTTTGAGAAAACCGTTGAACATGGTATTTTACCAGAAAGATCTTGCAAAAGAAACGAATTGTATCCATTTGGCCTATATCGACCAATGTTACAATATGTTAGCATGCTTGTATTTAAAAAAAATAAACAAAAAAACTTTGCAATTAAAACAAATGGCCGTCAGACCTGAACTCCAAAAGAAAGGGTATGGAAGTATCTTAGTCAGGGAAGCTGAAAGTACAGCTGTTTTGAATGGTTATTCTACGATAATTCTTCATGCAAGGCAGGAAGCAACGGGCTTTTACAAGACTTTGGGATATGAAACAGAAGGTGATATTTTTATGGAAATAGATATTCCTCATTATAAAATGATCAAAAATCTTTAAAAGTAACTACTCACGTAGAGTCATTTTGATTGAAAAAATCTCTTTTTTTGCCATATTTCAGTTATTTTTTTCGACGTAGCCTCACTCCCGCCTTTTTGCGGGACAAGTTATGCCTTCAAAAAATAAGCTTCATCTGACAAAAAAATCGGATTTTTTCATCTCAAAAGCACCCTACCTGAGTAGTTACTTATAAAAAACATATTAAAATATTTTGTAATATGAAAAATATTATTAAATTTGCAACATAAATTGTAAGTACGGAAGCTAGTTTATTCTAAAAGACAAAAAAGTTCATCCCAAAAACCACTTTTTTCATTTCCGTGCTTAC
>JALVEG010000354.1 GCA_027031145.1 Saprospiraceae bacterium
TTTGAAAGTATTAAATCAGTTCTTGGCAGAGGTAAGTCGGACTTATAAAAAGGCTGAAAGTATGAAGCGTGATTTAAATACAATGCTTAAAGAAATATACTCCATGAAATATGCTATTATAAATTCTCCAGCAGTCAATTTAAGTTTAATCAAAGATTTAGAAAAAATCGAAAAACAATTGAAAGAGGTAAAATGGCAATTTGAAGGCCAAACTCCTCCCGCCAGTCAAGAAGAAAGAATCCCTCAACCGGTTCCTCTAAATGATCGCCTGTATTATTTGGCTTTTGCTCATTACGATTCAACAGCACCAATTACTCAAATGGAAAGGGATGCCTTAAATATCATTCAGAAAAAATTGCCTAATATGGAAAGTGAACTTGAAAACGCTCGACTACAACTTCAAAAAATAAAAAAACTCTTAAATGAGAAAGAAGTGAGATGGACTCCCGGAAGGTCTAATAAATAAATATTTAAAAAAGCCGCTTCATATAGCGGCTTTTTTAAATCTGTGGGTTAGCAAAGAGGGGTCCAATTAATTATAAATAGATGTTGTACACCTTATTAATAATAACCGAAACTACTCGTATTAAATCATTCTTTTTAATAAGCTTTGCCCTGTTTTTATTTTATACATAAATACTCCTCCTATATGCATGATAATAAGTAGTCCAAGAGTATAAACCAGAAACTTATGCAAGTTGATTAATGAGGGATTTAGTTCTGCATTTTCAGGAAAAGGACCTCCAAAATCATAAGCCAATGCACCTGTTTGATAAATAGTAACAAACCCTACAATAGGGGCCAAAATCAGAATGATGTAGATTAGAAGGTGAATTGCTTTTACAATTTTTTCATGTACAGGACTGTAATATTCAATTTCGGGAGGAAAACGATGCTTATTCTTATATTTATAGGCTAAGCGAATAAGTGTGATAAACAAAACACTCACTCCCATCAAAGCATGTCTTTTGAAACGAAAAAAGTTTCCTTCGTCAAACTTATAATCTTCCATTCCTAATCCGGAAATAAATAACAGGACAATAAGGATAAAGGTAATCCAATGGAGAAATCTAAATAATTTGGGGTATTTCATTTGTTCATTCATAATAAAATTGTTTTGGTTTTAAACAAAAATAGGTATTATTTTTTTAATTGGCTTTTTGAAAAGAAATCCCATAGAACAATGCCTGCACTTACAGCTATATTAAATGAATGTTTTGTGCCAAATTGAGGAATTTCTACACAATAATCCGTAGCATCTACCACTTCCTGTTGCACTCCTTTCACTTCATTACCAAAAATTAAGGCATAGGTTTGATCTTTAATTGGCTGAAAATCTTGCAATTCAATGCTTTCTTCCGCTTGCTCAATACTGACACATTTTATGCCTTTTTCTTGTAGTTCCTTAACCAATGAGAGACAGTTCTCGCGATATTCCCACTCGACCGTTTCTGTAGCTCCCAGTGCTGTACGGTGGATATCTTTATGAGGAGGACGTGCTGTAATTCCACAGAGGTAAATCTTTTCCACTAAAAAAGCATCGGAAGTTCTGAAAACCGAACCTATATTATTGAGGCTTCGTATATTATCCAGAATTACAATGAGGGGTGTTTTTTTAACTTTTTTAAACTCTTCCGGTTTTAAACGCTTTAGTTCGCTATTTTTTAATTTTCTCATTTATGGAGATTTTTGTATTGCAAAAATAGTTTTAAAATGAAGATGTAACAAATAATGTTTACTTTCGTTAAATAATTGAAACCAAATAATTCATGACCGAACTGGAATATATTCATACGGTAAAAAATATTGAAGATCGAATGTACCGCTTGGCTAAATCTATATTGATTTCTGAAGATGAAGCTGCTGATGCAGTACAGGAGACATGTGCTAAATTATGGGATAAAAGAGAGAAGTTGAAAACTGTATCAAATAGGGAAGCTTATTTTATGAGAGCCGTTAAAAACTTTTGTTTGGATAGATTAAAATCCAAACAGGCTAAGGAAAGTCGCTATGATTTGATCTCTTTTAAAACACAAGCTTTTTCAAGTGAAAAAAGCTACGAAAAAAAAGAGGCATATTATTTGATACTCAATTTGATGAAAGCATTGCCGGAGAAACAAAGAATGATTATCCAATTAAGAGATATAGAAGGATATAAATATGAAGAAATTTCTGCAATACTGGAAATGAAAGAAAATGCGATACGAACCGCTTTGTCAAGAGCGCGTAAGACTTTAAAAGAAGCATTGATTAAACAATACGAATATGGATTATAAAGAAATAAATAACATTATCAATAAATATTTTGATGGGCAAACTACTCTTGAAGAAGAAAGTTTGCTTAAAGAATATTTTAAAAATGACAAAATTGCCCCTGAACATAAAAGGCTTAAACCTTTATTTGTTTTTTATGAGGAAGAAGCCCATTTAAAAAATCCTCGTCCCATTCAATTCAAAAATTTTAAGAGAAGACGAAACTATAAATTAGCCACAGCGGTTGTGCTTGTTTTGGCCATGGGAATAGCAAGCATAATGTTTAGAAACAATACGGAAAATCAATCCGGACAAGAATATGTGAATTCCGAGTCGAAGAAAGAAATTTATAAGGAAGTTAAAAAATATTCAAAAGATGTAAATAAA
>JALVEG010000355.1 GCA_027031145.1 Saprospiraceae bacterium
TTGGAATTATAAACTAAATAAATAAGTCTGCTTTTTACTAGTAATTCAAGTGCTTTTTTAATTTTTCCGCTCGAATCGAATTGTCAAAATTAGAGTATTTGAATTTTTTTACTAAACTTTCTTTTTACGATAAAATACGTTTGGATTTTGTCGTTTATTTAGAATATTTTCGATTTTTTTAACTCGATAGCTTAATTTTTTCTTTTATGCACCATTTTTAATACCTTTGCGCACTAAATTTCACTAAATGATTAATATTGAACTTCTTTCTCAGGTTTGTAAAATGCCGGGAGCACCCGGATTTGAACAACAAATACGCTCTTTTATCATCGACCATATTTCTCCGTTTGTCGATGATGTCTATACCGATACTATGGGCAATGTCATTGCATTTAAAAAAGGTAAGGAAAACAAAAAAGTAATGGTTGCGGCTCACATGGATGAAATCAGCTTTATCACTACCTATATCGATGATGACGGATTTATCAGATTTCAACCGCTTGGTGGTTTTGATCCCAAAACTTTGACTGCCCAAAGGGTGATTATCCATGGCAAAGAAGATGTTATAGGAGTTATGGCATCCAAGCCTATTCATATAATGAAACCGGAGGAAAAAACCAAAGCTCCCGATATTAAAGATTTCTATATTGATACAGGACTTTCCTCTGATAAAGTAAAAGAACTTATCACCCCGGGAAACCCCATTACCAGAGAAAGAGAACTGATTCAAATGGGGGAATGCGTCAATTCAAAATCCCTTGATAACAGAGTTTCGGTTTTTGCATTGCTTGAAACATTAAAAGAACTCAAGGATGTGGAAGTATCTTATGATGTTTACGGTGTATTTACCGTACAGGAAGAAGTAGGCATTAGAGGTGCAACAGTTGCAAGTTCGGAAATAAATCCTGACTTCGGTATCGCTTTGGATACTACTATCGCTTATGATCTCCCCGGAGCAAATCCACAGGAAATCGTGACAAAACTGGGAAAAGGAACCGCTATAAAAATACTCGACGGAATGACAATTGCCGATTACCGTATGGTCAACTTCCTGAAAAAAACAGCTACCGATAATAAAATTGATTTTCAATTGGAAATTTTGCCCGCAGGAGGCACCGATACGGCAAGTCTTCAAAGATCAGGTAAAGGAGGTTCGATTGCAGGTGCTATCTCTATCCCTACCAGACATCTGCATCAGGTGATAGAAATGTCTCATACCAAAGATATTCGCGATTCTATCGACCTGCTCAAAGTCGCTTTGATAGAAATAGACAAATACGATTGGAGCTTTAAATAAAAAATTATACTTCAGAATCTCCATAACTATTCATTGCCAGTGAATGCTTTTTAGTATTTGTATTCATTCACAATGAATAATTTTCTCGTTTTTTATTCGTTACTAATGAATAAAATAGTATATTTGTACAAAAATTATGGATCAATTTTTATTAAAAGAGGTAGTTATACAACAAAATGACTTTCATTTGGATGAAAATACAATTGAAAGAGAAATTGATTTACCTACAGATAGGCTAATAACAATTATAACGGGTATAAGGCGATGTGGAAAATCCACTTTATTGCAACAAATAAGAAAAAAAAATACAGAAAATAATTATTACCTGAATTTTGATGATGAAAGATTATTTAAATTTCAGTTGGAGGATTTTCAAACGCTAATTGAAATATTTATCGCACTTTATGGAAAGCAAAATACATATTACTTTGATGAAATTCAAAACGTTGAAGGATGGGAAAGATTTATACGAAGATTGCATGATGAAGGAAATAAGATATATATCACCGGTTCGAACGCAAAAATGTTGAGCAGGGAATTAGGAACTCACCTTACAGGGCGATATATACAAATTGAACTTTTCCCTTTTTCTTTTTCGGAATTTTTAAAATTTAATCATTTTGAGATTCCAAATGATAGTTTTTATAAAGCCGACACAAAAGCATTGTTAAACAACTACTTTGATGAATATTTTGAAATTGGTGGTTTTCCTGATTTTATAAAAACAAAAAATCCCGAATATTTGAATTCTCTATATGAAAGTATTTTATACAGAGATATTTTAGTCAGAAATAAAATATTAACCGAATATAAAATAAAAAATTTGGTGTTTTTTATATCAAGCAATATTTCTAAATTGATTTCTTATAATAATCTTAAAAGTATTATAGATGTAAAACACCCGGAAACCGTAAAAAAATATCTTACCTATCTTCAAAATTCTTACTTGATATTTTTAATTTACAAATTTGATTATTCAATAAAAAAACAAATCATCAATCCGCAAAAAGTATATTTTATTGATACAGGTCTTGCTTCATCGACAGGATTTTCATTTTCAGAAAACAAAGGTAGATTTTTGGGAAATATTGTTTTTCTTGAATTAAAAAGAAGAAAAAAAGATATTTATTATTTTAAAAAAGAAAAAGAATGTGATTTTCTGATATTTTCAAACAAAAAAATAAAAGAAGCTATACAAATCACGGTTTCTCTGGAAAATCATGAAACTTATAAAAGAGAAATTGACGGGTTAATAAATGCTATGAAAGAATACAACCTGAAAAATGGAACAATAATCACAAGAAATGAAAGAAAATCATTGGAAATAGATGGTCTGACTATCAATGTAGTCCCGATTTGGCAATGGTTGTTGGAGAAATAAGATTTTAATACTTTTATCTTTTTACTTTTTACTTTTATCTTTTACCTTTGCTATATGAGAATAATCCAAATTACAGACTTACATATTTATCCCAAGGATGAAATGATAAACGGTGTTGATACCCGTCAAAATTTTCTTAAGGTTTTAAAAACAGCTTCTGATATTCCATATAATATGGTAGTAATTACCGGAGATTTGAGTTTCTTTGATGCGGATATTGAAGTTTATAAATGGATAAAAGAAAAACTTGAGGAATACAAAATTTCCAATTATTTTATTATCGGAGGCAATCATGACAAAGCGGAGAAACTGGCGGAAGTTTTCGACTTAAAAGCTGGTTTGACATCTGATGAATTGTATTATTTCAAAGAACCCAATTTTATATTCCTTGATACTATAAAAGGGTTTTGCAGTGATGAACAATGGCAGTGGTTTGAGAAAAAAATCATTGCTCTCAAGGACAAAAATCCTATGATTTTTATGCATCACCCGCCTTTTAAATCAGGAGTTCCGCACATGGACAAAAAATATGCGTTTAAGCAAACAGATGAATTCGTCCGTATTTGCGGCCTAAACCCAAATCCTCTCTATGTCTTTTGCGGACATTATCACAATGAGATAACTCTACTAAAGAGCAATATCAATATGTTTATCACTCCTTCTACATATCTGCAAATATATATGTTCAATGAAGATTTTGAAGTGGATCACAGGATTCCTGCGTTTAGAATAATCGATATTGACAAAAAACAAATAAAAACCACAGTTCGATATGTTTATGATTAAAGATATAATAGTAAGTGATGCTCTTTTTGAGGAGTATTTTGAATGCGATATGGCTAAATGCAAAGGAGCATGCTGTTGGGAAGGAGATTTCGGTGCACCGGTAACAGCTGGAGAAATACATGAAATAGAAAAAATAATAGATTTGGTTATGCCTTTGCTTCCTGAAACCCATCAAAAAAAGATAGAAGACGAAGGATACACCAAATTTTATGAAGTACCAAAAGACAGTACACTTCAAAGCGGTGGTGGAACAGGCGGAGTGGAAAATGATTTTATCGGAACTAATTTGATGGATGACGGCTCTTGTATTTTTCTGGTAAAAAACGAACAGGGAATAGGACTTTGCGCTTTGGAAACATTATACAGACAAGGCAAAACAGAATGGAAAAAACCTATTTCCTGCGAATTGTTTCCCGTGAGGGTAAATAAAAGTGAAATTCAGGGTTTTGAAGCTCTCAATTATTATGAATGGGAACTTTGCAGTCAAGCTTGTTCACTTGGTAAAAAAAATAAAATTCCTGTATTCAAATTCGTTAAAAATGCTCTTATCCGCAAATACGGTGAAGAGTTTTATCAGGAAATGGAAATAGCTTATGAGGAAATGCAAAAAAATAAATAATTTCCATATCAAATTATTTTAATATCTGATTCCAAGGGTTTTTAGCGTTATCGTATTTATATAATTCAAACTCCTGAATCATTTTTATCAATTTTATAGCATATTCATCATCCGTGGCATAACCGGATTTTTTTAACCCCCAGGCCCATCCGGCAAAATCATTTTTCGATAAGTTAAATAATTGTGAATAATTGGAAGATTGCATTAAAAAATTGGAATGATCCACATATGATTCAATCGGAGAATCATAATACCTAAAACATGATTTAATTAGATTTCCATTATTATCATAATCATCATCCTTGTGAAAATAAGTATTTCCCTGCCAGTAAGATTTACATTTTATTCCAAAATGATTATTTGCATTAACAGCAAGATCGCTGGTTCCTGCCTGTGATTCCAACAATCCCTGAGCCAAAATAATACTTGCAGGTATTCCTGTCCGATACATTTCGGCAATAGCAATATCTTTATATTCATTTATATAATCCAGTTTTACTTTTTCAGCAAAATACGGACTTCCTGCATTAATACTTAAAGATGAAAGAAAAGCTATAACAAATAAAAATCTTACCATAAATTAAAAAATTAACAATTAACATATTGCATTTATCTACAATATGAAAAGCAAAAGTTGTGCCAAATTTATGATAGTATTATTATTTATGAAAAAAACAAATCAGAGAAATAAATTTTTAAAATCTGTCTTTTGATCCGTTCTTTATCTTCAAATGTCTCATTGCCAATAAGGAAGCCTTTTGCTCAGCAGCTTTTTTGTTGTATGCTTCTGATTCACTGATTTTCTTTTCATCAACATAAAGGGAAATTTTGAAAAAATCCCTTCCATTTACTTTTTCTTTTTCATTCAGATTATAACTTACAACTTTACCTGATTTTTGAGCCCATTCCAATAATTGACTCTTATAATTGTCATCAATATTCTCCAACTCATTTATATCCAGATAATTTCGCAATATTGAATTAATAATATAACTGTGGGTTTTATTATATCCAATGTCAAGATAAATAGCTCCAATCAAAGCTTCAAGAGCATTTCCTGCCATTGCATTACTAACTTTACCTACTGCATATTCTCCCAATATTTTATGAAGACCCATCTTTTGAGAAATTTCATTTAAGGTTTTCCTCTTTACTATCTTCGATCTCATTTTTGTGAGAAAGCCTTCATCTTTATATGGATATTTTTTAAAAAGATAATCACCTATCACCAAACTTAAAACCGCATCCCCAAGATACTCCAGTCTCTCATTACTAAACTTAAACTTACTATTGCCCTGCTGAACAGATTTATGCAAAAAAGCTAATTCATATAAATAGAGCTTTGCAGGCACAAACCCTAAAATATCAAGTAATTTGTGAGCAAGATATTTATTCTTTGAAAAAAATAAATTATATATTCTCCTGATATAAATAGTCACGATTACTCTGAATATTTTTTAACAATTATAGAAGAATTATGACCTCCAAATCCAAATGTATTGCTCATCGCATATTCAACACTTCTTTCCTGCGGCTTCCAAAATGTCAAATTGAGTTTAGGATCTATTTGAGGATCATCTGTAAAATGATTTATTGTGGGAGGAATCAAAGATTCGTTTATTGCAAAAACGGATGCAATAAGTTCAACCGCTCCGGCAGCTCCCAATAAATGTCCTGTCATAGATTTAGTCGAACTGATATTTAATTTATATGCATCTTCACCGAAAACTTTTTTAATCGCCAATGTCTCTGCAATATCACCAAGTGGTGTTGATGTGCCATGAACATTAATATAATCCAAATCTGAAGTTTTAATATTAGCATCTTTCAATGCAGTTTTCATTACCAAAGCAGCTCCGTTCCCTTCAGCATGAGGAGCCGTTATGTGATAAGCATCCGCCGACATAGCAGCACCTACCAATTCTCCATATATTTTTGCTCCTCTCTTCTTAGCATGCTCCAATTCTTCCAAAACAATAGTTCCGGACCCTTCTCCCAACACAAATCCGTCCCTGTCAACATCAAAAGGCCTTGAACCTGTTTTCGGATCGTCATTCCTTTGAGACAATGCTTTCATCGAACTAAAACCTCCAATTCCTGTTCTTGTCACAGCTGCTTCAGATCCTCCTGTGATCATAACATCTGCTTTACCAAATCTTATATAATCAAAAGCATTTGTAATCGCAATGGAAGCAGAAGCACAAGCCGCAACAGTAGCATAGTTAATTCCCATAAATCCATATTTAATAGAAATATGCCCGGGTACAATATCCGGAATCATCTTTGGAATTAAAAAGGGACTAAATTTGGGATCTGCTCCCCTTTTTACATCTTTGGTAATCTCTTCCTCTATCGTTTTGAATCCGCCAATTCCACTTCCCCATATTACGCCGGCACGTTCCAGATCAATTTTCTCAAGATCCATTCCTGCATCCTGCATGGCTTCTTCAGTCGAAACCAAAGCATATTGAGCAAAATGATCCAATTTTCGCCAAACTTTCCTTTCCAAATAATTATTAGGATCAAAATTTTTCAATTCACAGGCAAACTTAACTTTGAAATCTTCAACATCAAAATAAGTAATAGTGTCTGAACCTGATTTACCATTAAATAAACCTTCTTTGAATTCCTGAATTCCATTTCCAATTGGAGTTAAAGCTCCTATACCTGTTATTACAACTCTTCTCATATATAAAATTTAGTCGACAAAAATAACACAATTTTTTTATTTGTAAATATTTTAAGATGTTTTGTTTGCTAAATCCTGTAAATATTGTATCTTGCAATGCAAATATATTTAATCAATTCAAACATTTAACTATGAGTAATAATAATGAGATATACGAACAAAGACCCTGGTTGGGACAATATTCTCCGGGAATTCCTGCTAATATAGATACAACGGAATATCCAACAGCTAAAGTATTTATTGAAGATATGCTGAAAAAATATGATAAAAATCCCGGATTTTATAATATGGGAAAATGGCTGACTTTTAAACAAGTAGATACATATTCAAAAAATCTGGCGGCATATTTGCATTACCGCGGATTAAAACCGGGAGATAAAGTAGCAATCATGATGCCTAATATCCTGCAATCTCCAATTTCAATTTTCGCAGTGATTAGAGCTGGTTTAGTTGTAGTTAATACAAATCCTCTCTATACTCCCAGAGAAATGAAACATCAATTTACAGATTCCGGTGCTAAAGCAATTATCATCGCCGATATGTTTGCTCATAATCTGGAAACAATTATTGCCGATACTGATATCGATATAGTTATCACAACAAGTCTTGGCGAAATGCTTGGAGGGGTAAAAGGAGGATTAGTCAATTTTGTTGTAAAAAACATTAAGAAAATGGTCCCTAAATATAATTTACCTAATGCTGTTAAATTTTCCACGGCATTGAAAGAAGGTAAAAAATATAGTATAAATCCATTTTCCCAAACACCTGATGATACATTATTTTTACAATATACCGGTGGGACTACGGGAGTTTCAAAAGGAGCTGAACTTACAAATAAAAATATCATTGCAAATATGTTGCAGATAAAATACATAATGAACCCTGTCCTTAAAGAAAATGAAGAAATAATATTAACCGCTCTACCCCTTTATCATATCTTTGCCCTCACTGTTAATCTTATGGCAATGTTGAGTCTTGGTGTGAAAAATGTTTTGGTAACGAATGCCAGAGATATAAATTCCGTAGTTAAAGAATTCAAGAAAAACAAAATATCGGTATTTTCAGGTGTCAATACATTATTCAATGCATTATTGCATAACGAAGATTTTAAAAAATTAGATTTCTCTCCTTTTAAAGTAGTAGTGGCAGGCGGTATGGCACTGCAGGATACTGTAGCCATCAAGTGGAAAGAACTGACAGGAGTAACTATTGCCGAAGGATATGGACTAACTGAAAGTTCTCCGGTTGCATCTGTCAATCCTATTGACGGGAATGCAAGAATCGGTACGATAGGCCTTCCTGTTCCCTCCACATATATGAGAATAGTAGATGAAGAAGGGAATGCTGTTGCCGCAGAAGAAGTAGGCGAAATTCAAATCAAAGGACCTCAGGTGATGAAAGGCTATTATAATCGCCCTGAAGAAACATCAAAAGTTATAAAAGATGGTTGGCTGTCAACCGGTGATATCGGAAAAATGTTCAAAGATGGTTTCTTTAAAATAGTTGACAGGAAGAAAGATATGATCCTTGTTTCCGGATTCAATGTCTATCCAAATGAGATAGAAGATGTAATAGCTTCCCATCCAAAGGTAATGGAAGTTGCCGCTATTGGAGTTCCCCATGAAAAATCAGGAGAAACAGTTAAAGCATTTGTAGTCAAAAAAGATAAATCTTTAACCGAACAAGAGGTCATTGACCATTGTAAGAAAAACCTTACAGGATACAAAGTTCCTAAACATGTAGAATTCAGAAAAGATCTTCCTAAGTCAAATGTAGGTAAAATACTAAGAAGATTATTAAGAGAAGAAGAGGATAAAAAATAATCTTTTATCCTGATTTCAAACTCAGGTTATAGACATAAAAAAAAGCAGGTTGATTAAATCAGCCTGCTTTTTTTTTGCATCTACTCAGGTAGAATCATTCTTACTAAAAAAATCTCTTTCCCCATTTCAAAAGCTCCCTGCCTGAGTAGATACATTTTCTCTATTTCAAAGAATACTTGGCAGTAACCGTACCCCTGTAATTGGTAGTGGGATATGAATTGTTGACATAAGGTACTGTCTTATCATAACTAAAATCAGCCTGCAATGAGAAATTATCTGTAATATTATACTCCATTGTAGGCGTCAATGATATTCGATAATTTCCATGCGTAGGCTTACCATTCCTCCCCGAATCAAACAGATATTCCTTTACTTCATTATCCCTAATAGAAAAATCAACAGATATTTTCAGATCCCTTAGATTATTCTTTGATCTCTTTGATTTTCTACCTCCAGTCTTACTAAGATTATCAGTAGGTTTTGCTTTTCTTCCTTTTTTCTTTTTCTTTGGTTTTTTTGTTAAAAACGGTATGTAAACATTTTTAACTACATAACCAAAATTAAACACAAACTCTTCTGACCGTGTTTGCTGCAACGATTTTTGACTAAGCAATAATGTTCTGGATTTTTTATAATCTATCCTGAAACTCAAATCAGACTTAGTCTTAACATCGATCCCGATCACCGGCTCAAACCTCTCATCCAATACCATTGAAGGAATAATATATTCCGAATAATAATTTTTTTCATTATCATCAACAGCCACAGGATTATTCACAAAATTCAAATCAGTCTGGAATGATGCAACTTTCAATGTTGACTTGTATCCATTTGTGATCTTAAATGAAGAAAATATATCTTTCAAGAATGAAAATCTGTTAAGATTAAATTCTGCTCTCCAGTTTGGACGAGGCAGATAATCTATCGCTCCTATATCATCGTAAATATTCAAACTAACCTGTTGAGGATTAACTCCCGTGTAAGCAGCTAAAAATGCCGGTATCAATACTTCCTGACTTTGTGGACCATATCCATATGCATAATCAGGATGATCAGGATGTACAACCACAGGCGTATTGGGATTCCTGGAAGAATATTGCCTGTCGGAAATAATTTTCCTGTAATTCGAAAATCGGTCAAACAACGTTTCATAATCCGAAGCAAACAATGTATTCATAGCAAAATAAGTCACTTCAAACATACCTCTGTCCATTGTTGAAAATGATCGAAAATCAGGAGTCCCTGTTCCAACATTTTTAAATTCTCTTGAATTATCTT
>JALVEG010000356.1 GCA_027031145.1 Saprospiraceae bacterium
ATCAATTTTAGACTGGAAACTTTCTATCATAATTGAGAACCAAAAAATAACTAATTTATTACTGGGGAATATAGCTATTCTTTTAAAGATACCTGATATTCAAAAAGAAAGACAGGATTACATTGAGAAAGGATTAAAATTTTTTATGAATGCATCTTTTGATGATTCTCTTTACGAAAATTCATTAAAGTATCTTCTTAAAGCAGAAGAAATTGAACCAGAAGATTTTTTCACCTTGCATAGAATTGGATTAATTTATCTTTATTCTCCTAACCATTTATCTCCAGTGAAAGCTGAACAATATTTTCGTAATTCAGCGAAATTTGCGGTCGTTGAGGTTAATAGTAAATCATATATTTCAAAAAATTATATTCAAGGTGATCCGTTACAAAGTCTTCCAAACAAATTGTTAACTCGAAAGAACATCAAAATTCAAGCTGCAGAGGCTTATATGTTCGCTGGTAGATGTTGTTTTTTACAAAACAAATTTGATGATTGTGTGGAACTAGCTCATAAAGCCTTTGAATTAGTTCCAGACTTTCTAGATGCACGTTACTTAACTGCTCAAGCATTAGTACTTAACAATAAAGTTCCTGAATCTATTTCAGTTTTAAAGGAAATAGTTGATAAGGATATACATTTTACATTGAAAATTGCTAAAGATCCATTGTTAATTGAAGAATTAGAAATTCAAAATTTCTTAAAAAAAACGAAAGAATCTTTACATTCCAAAGCTAACCATTTAGTAATGAAATGTAAGGAATCTAAAATCAATCATAGTGTAATTAATCACGAATTAAATAAAATTGAAAACCTTTTAGAAAATGATACCATAATACATAATCACAAGGCTTTATCTCTTTTGGAACTTGAAAAAGAAAGAGATTTTGCACAACTTGAGAATATGACCAATCAAAGACTTTTTGAAACTCTTAAAAAACTTAGAGAAACGCTTCAAACTTCTGATGATAAATATCAATTTGAGGAATTTTGTAATCCTCTTTTTGAAAAATTATCTGAATTAACCCAATGGGATTTTCCTAAAATTATTACAAAAGTCAGTAGAAGTTTTTCTGATGATTTTCAATATAAAACAGCTTCAGGATTAAGTGAAGAAACAAGAGATTATGATTTCATAAAATATGTAAAACCAAAAAAAATATTTTCAACATTGAATCTTTTTGTGTTCAAAGAAACTGAGTATTCTGAAAATATAGAAAAATACAATGATGTTGAAATAGAAGTTATTATATCCCAAATATTAAATAGACTTCAAGAATTTCAGGACTATCATGAGAAACAGAAAAACAAAGAATATTGGAGTGATTTCAGAAAAAGTGTTTGGGATAATATTCAAGGATCAGCCTTAATTATGGGCCCTTTAGGGCTTATAATAGGTGGTCTCAATGGATGTTATAGTTGTATGAGTAATGCTGTACATGGTAATGGAGAACTTTTTTCAGATTACAATTTATTTACTGGAGCATTTTATGGCGCTTCAATAGGTATAGGAGTAGCCATAATTATAGGTACATTGATAGCTATATTTAAAAAGTTGTAATAAAAGGAGGTAACAATGTGCAGCACAATCATAGTCTCCTATCGTCGGCTACGCTGGCTGCACTCACCGTTAAGTGTCAGCTTAGCAAGTTGTTTTATTTGATATTTGTAAAGTTGAATGAACGTTAGTGAGTTTAATTATCAGAAAAAACATCATTCGGCACATAATATTTAAAATGCAATAAAGCTAGTGAATTTTAAAAGTAGAATTCGGCTAAATCTCGGTAAAAGGCGTGAAACTTAAGGATAGGAAAGACTAAAATAATCGCTCCAAACAGTTGCAAAATTACCAAGAAAGTAGATCATAAATTTGAAGTATTAATTTCGCCAAAATCAAGGTGGGTTTGCGGATTTTTGTAATGTGATTTACTCTTTTTGTTTCGGCAAAAAAAGTAAAAATTGCCAACGCGCTTTTTGGTTCAGCCGTAAATTTTAAGGCTAAATTTTAAATGAAAATTCGGTTTAAAACGGTTAAAAATTCGGATTAATCGGTTTGGATAGCTTAAATTTAAGTAAAAACTCTTAAATTTGGTGGTTGGTAAAATGGCATTATTCTTTTTAGTGGAAAAATTGGTCAAAATTCGTAAAAAACGGATTATTGTTTGAGCCCTGACGAAGTCGGGCGAGTTTTAAGACGTTTAGAATTTTGAGTGGTTTTGGAGCGTTAAAAAAAGAATACAGCCTTGATTTTTTTTGTTTCGTTTTTTGTATCAAGACAAAAAATGAAAAGAGGTTTTGGCAAAACTCAATTTTACTTTTTTGCAATAGGAATAAATCTTGATTTGGCTTGGTAAAATGTGTTTGAACTGCTCGGATTCGGAATTTTTAAAGAGCAAATGTCAAAATGATGTTTTTCTTGGGGTAAAAATCGTGAGGATTGGACTAATGCGAGTTTAATTGAATTAAAAGAGAAAAAAATAAAGTCAAAATTAATATAAAAATGCCGAGACATAATAAACAGGACTATGAGCGGTCTGAAAGACCCAGCGAGTAGTCGGTGTTGAACTACATCCGCATTTCTATGTATTTTACGATTGAGTTTTATAGTCTGATAGGTGGATGATTGTTGCTAGAATTAT
>JALVEG010000357.1 GCA_027031145.1 Saprospiraceae bacterium
CCTTAGGGATAGTATCCGGAATTTTATTCCAAATGTTGATATTATTTGCAATTATTTGCAACTCATCAGCGGTAATTTCTTTTAAAATTTCCTCGTTATTTTTATTTAAATATTGTTTTGTAAAATTCTGTGCGATATCAAAATAATCAAAATCCTCTTTATTTTCTTTTTTATACTTATCAATAAATTCTTCAAATATCTTAATACTTTTATAATCCAGATGTTCATATCCGTAATAGGCTGCCATCAAAGCACGGAATAGATAGGAGATATACCGGGATTTTATAGAATTGTCTTTGATGTCGCTCAAATATACATCCACCTGCAGTTTCTCCATATCGGTTTTTATCCATACTCTTAGCTCATTGCCGTCATTGATTTTTTCTGTAAAAATGATTTGATATCTGGTATAAGACTTCTTATTCGGCTTTTTACCGAATCTGGTCAATACCCTCGTCATAAAAGCCGATGGCAGAAAACGATCAAATTTTAAACTAAATACCGGTTTTAGATTCATCACGGCTATACTGTACAACTCAGAATTTTCAGCATCAATATTTAGAAATTGCGGGAAAATATAGTTATTTGTATCAGGATCTCGAAAAATAACCTCTTGCTTTGTGAGCAAGTCTAAAAGTTTATGCTCTTTCAAAAAATCTATATATTTATTCAGGAGTCTTCCCTTTTCCTTGTTTATAATTTCTTTACTTAATTGCTTATGAATTTTAGCTATTAATTGACCGGGATACAACCAAATATCATCCGGCATATCTTTATAATGCAGAATCAATCCATTATCGTGAAGGTTGGAAAGCAGGTATAGCAAACTGTCCTCCTTCCCTTTTAATCCGAATGCTTTTATAAACTCTTGCCGGGTATAGTGAAATTTAAGATCATTATTTTTACCGGATCCGGATTTATGATGCATTAGCTTATTTATTGTAGGTATAAAAGACTTAGCGATATGAATAGTATTTTTTTCTTTCAGTATGGTAAGTTCTTCTATTATTTCTTCGATAAAATATTTCAATTTTCTTTTATATCCGGTGTTGTCTTTCACCCTATTGCCATCAGGACAAATACTAATCCTGTATTTTTCTTTTATATTAAAATCCGGCGGAATATGGATATTATTCGATTCGCTTAATTTATCGATTTTATTTTCTGCGAGCAATATGGTTTTTACCTTATTATTTTCCGGATGCTTTTTATCTAAGATATCCGGAGCGATATAATTAATATTTTCCAACCAATATACAGGCGTAAAATCATAATGTCCCGCATTATTTAATTTGATATTTGTATCTGTTGCTTGATACAGCAAAATATACAATGAGGAAGTAGTAAAAAACAAATGATGTACCGAATGATAGTAATCCTGTCCTCCAAAATCCCAGATATAAGCATTATTTCCCTTTTTATATTCCCACTTTGATACTTCTGCAATGTGTGTAGAATCGTGATCCTTGCAGGGATTTTTCTCTTCTTTGGTCAGATAATATTTCAGACAGGTTTTGCCTATATTGCTATTGCCAAGTAGCAGCAATCTCGGAGGCAGGTGATGTTCTGTTATTGTTTCATCTTCTTCTTTGTATGCGGAAAACCAGGATTTCAACAATTTTGCTTGCTCAATCCAGTCTTTGCCTTCCAATTTTAAATCTTTATATTTATCATCTTGTGTAAAGGGATTGTTTGCTAAATTTAACCACCACATCTTTGTAAGTTTCCGTAACGGATTTATGTTTTGTATTTGATTATTGGATAAATCTAACCACGTTAACTTAGAAAGCTGTTGTAACGGATTTATGTTTTGTATTTGATTATGGGATAAATTTAAAGTCTCTAGATTAGAAAGCTGTTGTAACGGATTTATGTTTTGTATTTGATTATTGGATAAAAATAAAATCTCTAGATTAGAAAGCTGTTGTAACGGATTTATGTCTTGTATTTGATTATAGGATAAATCTAAATCCCTTAATTCCGAAAGTTGTTGTAACGGATTTATGTCTTGTATTTGATTATGGGATAAATTTAAACTCCTCAAATGAGAACACTGCAATAATTTCTCCGGGATTTTCTCCAATTGGAGACCTTTCATTCTAATTCCGGTGATATTATTATCCAAATCAATAGAAAAGCTGAAATCTTTTTCAAAAGTATATACTATTATCTTCTCTATATTTACCTGTTTAGCTTCGATTTTGAGCTGTTGTTCCAGTTGCCTTATAATATCAGGTTTATTCATCAGCAGGATTTGTTCGGTTTTAAATATATGATATTACAAATATAAAAAATTCTTTTTTATTAAATTCTTTTTATAGATACAATCCTGAAAAGTAATTATAGAATACGCAGTACCTTTACTGTTTACCCTGTGAAATAGGCTTCGCCTAAATTTATGAATATTTCATTAGGGGGGCAGTTGTGCCAAAAAACTTCCAAACTTCCGAGAAAAACAAATATATTCCACCCCCTTTTGTTCCCCCGCCAGCGGGGGATTAATTTCGGTTTCAAAAACAACCTGTATTTTTTCTATTATCCTGCTTTTGCGGGTTGGTGAGGGGGCAGCTGTGCAAAAAACCACCAATTGTCACCCATTTTTCTTTTTTGTTACTTTTTGCCCCAACCCTAAAGG
>JALVEG010000358.1 GCA_027031145.1 Saprospiraceae bacterium
CGTATTTCTTTAAAAATGTTGGTGGTTATCATGCAGCGAAACTTCAGAGATATCAGGATATTATAGACAGATATCTCGGAGCCGGAGATAGAAAGGTATTGAATATGCTTAATACCAAGTATATTATTCAGAAACAAGGTAAAAAAGTAGTCGCAGCTAAAAACCCTGAAATCATGGGGAACGCCTGGTTTGTAAATTCTATAAAAAAAGCTGCTGATGCAAATGAAGAAATAGATCTGATAAAAACAACAGATGTTAAAAATACTGCAATTATACATAAAGAATTTGATGATTACCTCAAGTCGTTTAAGATCGATAGCATCAAAGGAGATATTGTTCTTACTGATTATGCTCCAAATAAACTCAAATATGACTACACAGCAGATAAAGACGGATTTGTGGTATTTTCAGATATCTGGTATGGGCCAAATAAAGGGTGGTATTCTTATATTGACGGCAAACCTGCTGAACATATAAGAACAGATTATATTTTCAGGGGGATGAAAGTACCTGCAGGATCACATAAAATTACTTTTGAGTTCAAACCACAATCATATTATATGGGTGAAAAGATCTCATTGTTCAGTTCACTGATAATGATACTGGGATTGATCTTTTACGCTGGATATTATTTTTATAGAAAAAAAGAAAAAATAGCTGTTAAATAAAAAGTCTATGCAACCAATATTGAATATCGAACAGATTAGAGAATGGGATAAATTCACTATTGAAAATGAACCCATAAATTCAATAGATCTTATGGAAAGAGCTGCTACCGCTTTTACCAAAAGATTTTTAGAAGTAATTGAAAAGGAAAATCCCAACATTCTGCTTATTGCAAGTAAGGGCAATAATGGAGGAGACGGTTTGGTAGCAGGCAGATTATTAAATGAAAAAGGATATTCAGTTGATATATTGATTGCTGATATTCAACAAAACGGATCTCAAGACTTTAATATAAATCTTGACAGACTGGATAAAAAAAGGATCCCGTATAAATATCTGAATAAATATGATGATATACCTGATTTCAGTAGTTATGATTATATCATTGATGCTCTTTTCGGGTCGGGATTGCACAGACCTGTTACGGGTTATTGGGCAGAACTGATTGAAGCTATCAATAGTAGTAACAAACCTGTATATTCTTTAGACATTCCTTCAGGTATGTATGCTGACAAAACCATAGATGGTATTGCTATCAAATGCGATACCTGCTTTACTTTTGAAACTACCAAGTTGGGTATGTTAATGTCTGATAATGCTGAAATATTGAAGGACTGGAAAACCGTTTCCATCGGATTAAAAAAAGAATATCTGACCACTATTACTATCGAAAATTATTTGATTGAAAAAAGCGATATTAAGAAAATATTGCGACCACGAAATAAATTTGATCATAAAGGAAAATACGGTCATGCTTTGATATCAGGAGGAAATAAAGGAATGATAGGTGCATCTGTTTTGTCTTCCAAAGCCTGTCTCAAAACAGGGGCAGGTTTGGTAACTGCCCTTGTCCCAGACATTGGTTATAATATTCTGCAAACAGTGATCCCTGAAGTGATGACTTTATCTGGTTATGGAAATGATTTTCTAAGCGCAGTTCCTCCTTTGAAAAAATATTCGGCAATAGGCATTGGACCCGGACTTGGAAAACATGATTTTACAATTGATTTTTTAAATGAATTTTTGGAAAAAGCCGATATTCCCTTAGTCATAGATGCTGATGCTTTAAATATCATAGCAGAAAACAATTATTTGATCAAAAAAATACCTGAAAATTCCATTTTAACTCCGCATCCGGGAGAATTTGCAAGATTATTCGGTCCTTCGGCAAATAGTTTTGAAAGACTGTACCTGTTAAGGCAAAAAGCAAAAGAATTCAAAATATTCATAGTCCTGAAAGGAGCTTATACTGCCATTGCTACTCCTGCCGGAACTGTCTATTTCAACAATACCGGAAATCCCGGTATGGCAACAGCAGGATCAGGCGATGTTCTTACAGGAATGATCACTGGATTGCTTTCTCAAGGATATAGCCCTCTGGAAGCTTCAATCACAGGTGTATTTCTGCATGGATTGGCAGGAGATATTGCAGGTAAAAGAAACGGACATTATTCACTTATAGCAGGAGATATTGTCGATAACATCAGCAATGCATTTCTGGATATAGGAGTTGATTAAATAATATTTTTTAAATAATAAATTATAATTTCATGAAAAAAACATTAATCATTTTAAGTATAATCTTATTGAGTACGATAAGCAATTTTGCACAAGTTGACTCCACTTACAGAGCAACACTTCAAAAAATGTTCAAAGTTGCAGGTACTGAAGAAATATATGAAGCATCAATCAAACAGATGTTCTCATTTTATAAACAGCAATTTCAGGATACCGATACAACTATTTTTGTAAATCTGGAACAAGAGTTTCTTAAAACATCTCTTGATGAACTTATAGAAATGTTGCTTCCCATTTATCAAAAATATTTAACTGTAGAAGACCTGAATGGAATGATTGAGTTCTATAAATCTCCGGTAGGTAAAAAGTTTGCTAAATCGATTCCTATGATCACACAGGAGTCGATACAGGTAGGACAACAATGGGGTATGAAAATAGGACAGGATATTATGAAAAAACTGAATGAAGAAAAAGAAAAATAATCTTTATGTAACTACTCAGGCAGAATACTTTTAAAATGAAAAAAATAGTAGTTCTCACCGGTGCCGGTATCAGTGCTGAAAGCGGAGTCCAGACTTTCCGTGATGCCAATGGTCTTTGGCAAAATCACAATATCATGGAAGTAGCTTCTCCTCAGGGCTGGGCAAGAAATAAAGAATTGGTTCTGGAATTTTATAACCAGAGAAGAAGGCAATTGCATGAAGTACATCCCAATGAAGGACACAAAGCCCTTGTGGATCTTGAAAAATATTACGATACTGTTATCATTACTCAAAATGTAGATGATCTTCATGAGAGAGCAGGAAGCAAAAATATAATCCATCTTCACGGAGAACTCTTTAAGGTAAGAAGTACCGGTGACGAAAATCTTGTCTATGAATGGAAAAAAGACCTGAACATAGGAGATAAATGCGAAAAAGGATATCAACTTCGTCCACATATAGTTTGGTTTGGAGAACAGGTCCCAATGATATCCGTTGCAGCCAAAGAAGTGATGGATGCAGATATTATGATCATTGTAGGTACTTCTATGCAGGTTTATCCTGCAGCAGGACTGGTAAGTTATCTGATGCAGGGAACGCCTATTTATTATATCGATCCAAATCCTCATATCTCTTACGAACTTCAAAGATCTGCTAACCTGGAAGTATTATCCGAAAAAGCAAGTACAGGAGTTAGAAAAGTAGTGAATAAACTTACCGGGTAATAAACGGAAAATGCTCCAAAATGGTTAACCGGCAAAAAGGGATGTAGTACTTACAAAACTAATTTTGTATAATTTTATAGTTAAATTGGCATTACTATATCCTTTATTTCTTTATCCCTTTATCATTTTATCCTAACCGGCTTCAAAATCACTCCCGCTGGTCGTGCTTTTGAGTCCTAAGTTCCAGTCTTTCCGACGAATTAAAAAAACAATACCCCGTCATCCTATTTCCCTGTCCACTTCGACCCTTTAATCCTGAATCTCCACGGTTTATCCATCCATTCTTCAGCATAATCAATCCCGACTCGCGGACCGGCAATTATTTTATCATCCGGTATATTTACTCCTGGATCAAATATTTGTATCAAAGAATCCATGGCGCTAAGATCTAGACTATTCAGATCAGTAGTAATTCCAAATGCCTGTGTCCATTTTCCCGGACCATTGGTAAGATCAAAACCTGGAGAGATTCTATTTCTTCGCTCAAACATTTTATCTATTCCTTCCAAGGGTTCGACAGCTCTAACCAAAACAGCATGAGCGACATCCTCAGGAGCAGTAACCACATTGAAAAGATGATGAAAACCATAAACCAGATAAATATAAGCAGTTCCGGGTTTTTCAAACATCGTCTTTGTTCTGTTTGTCTTTTTATTTCCATAAGCATGACTTGCTTTATCATCAGGTGCGCGATATGCTTCCGTTTCCACTATGATACCTGATGTTTTATATCCACCTGCATGGGAAATGATATGTTTTCCCAACAACTGTTTAGCAAGGAAAACCACATCTTCATTTTTATAAAATTCCCGGGATAAGAGTTTCATTCACTTATATTTTTTAACTACTGTTTTATCTACGAAACAAATAAGTCCCTCATCACAAAATATTTAACAAGGCAATATATCTTAAACGAAAGCCAGACAAAATTTAGTACCGGCATGATAAATTAAACGCAGTACATAGCACCCATCTCAATCCTCCCTTACAAGTGCTGTATTTCATTTTTTCGCTTTTCCTATTCTTTGCCTCTAACTCCTAAAGGAGAATCAACCCGCAATGCGAAAAAATGAAATACCACCTTACAAGAGAAAAAACTACCTCAAACAAAACCACTACTGTTTTTATCCATAAAAAACACCTTTTCAGTTAAAAACAAGATAAAACGATTGTGGCTTTTCCTTACGATTTAGCGCATCCACTTCTCCCTTCCCTCGCTGAGGAAAGGGCCGGGGATGGGTGCTAAAAAAAACACCACCAACACAATCCAAACTCTACCCTTTACAACCAAGCGCCACCTTCTCCTCTCCTCCTTTTACCCTATATTTTGTTTTGAAACTTCAAACTCTAATAAAGGAAAAGGGGCTGGTTTACCCGGTGAAATAATTGGAATATTTCACTTGGTGGGGGGATGAGGATTGGAAAAAGGCGAGGGAGCTACCGCAGGTTTCAGACCAAAGCCAGCAATATAATCATAACGGAAACCACAACAATTTAGCGCCACTTGCTCCCCTTCTCCTTTAACTTTATAGCTCTTATTGAAACTTCAAACTCTAGAAAAGGAGAAGGGGGCGGGGGATGAGGATTGGAAAAAGGAGAAGGGGCCGGTTTACCCCGTGAAATAATTGGAATATTTCACTTGGGGGGGGATGAGGATAAAACAAGATTCCATCCTCATCATGTTAAATCTTCATCACTGAACTTCACAAGGAATAGATTAAAAAAAGCCCCTTCCAAAAAGAAAGAGGCTTTTTTAAAAATATGATTTATAACAATATTATCTTTTTGATCTGATAAAACTGCTTTTCTTACCCTTAGGTTTTAGATCTTTCGCAATATCCCTTACTATCGGAGATGCAACGAAAATAGATGAATATGTACCCACCAAAATACCTATCAGCAATGCAAAAGCAAATCCTTTGATACTTGATCCTCCAAACAGGAACAATACAAGTACAACAAAGAATGTTGTCAATGATGTGATCAATGTTCTACTGAATGTACTATTGATAGAATCATTCATGATCTTATCTACAGGTTCATCCCTGTGCAATCCCAAAAACTCCCTGATACGGTCAAATACTACCACCGTATCGTTTATAGAATAACCGATCACCGTCAACAAGGCTGCTATGAACGCCTGATCTATCTCCAAAGACCACGGCACCAAACCATGCAATAATGAAAATGAACCAAGCACTATCAAACTATCATGGAACAATGCCATTACAGCACCAAGACTATATTCCCATTTGGTAAATCTGACAAATATATATAGGAATATCGCCAATAAAGCTAAAATACCTGCAATGAATGAACTCTTGGTTATATCATCGGCAATAGTAGGCCCGACTTTTGTCGAACTTGTAATATGAACATTATCGGTAGTATATTCCTTTTTGAATGCTTCAAGATCCATTCCTTTGTATACTTTGCTCAATCCTTCATACATCTTGTCTATTACTTTGTCTGTTGCTCCTTCACTATTATCATGTATAAGATAAGAAGTCACCACATTATAAGTATTTTTAGTATCTACCGCCTTTACTATAGGAGCACTTCCAAATGCTTCTGTCAATGCTTTTCTTACATCTTTGGCTTTTACCTCTCCCACATTATCAAATTCCACATTAAAGGAATATCCTCCCTTGAAATCTACTCCCAGTTCGAATCCTCTTGTAAATATTGAGATCAAACTGATCACTATCAGAGTACCTGATATAATATATGCTATCTTCCTTTTACCCAACCAGTCCACATTCAAATTGGATAGTGTATTTTTAGTTAAAGGTATCCAGAATGCAATACTTTTTCCTTTTGTTTGTACCCACCAGTCAAATATCAATTTACTTACCAATACAGCAGTAAATAATGACAATAATACGCCGATTATCAATACTACAGCAAATCCTTTGATAGGACCTAATCCGAAATAAGCCAGAATTATACCTACCAGGATCGTTGTTACGTTAGCGTCAATAATCGCTGAATATGAATATTTGAATCCGTTTTCAATCGAAGTCCACAAGGTCTTACCCGCTCTCAATTCCTCTCTCACACGCTCAAATATGATCACGTTGGCATCAACCGCCATACCGATCGTCAATACTATACCTGCTATACCGGGCAATGTCAAAACAGTACCAAGAGATGCCAATACTCCGAAAATAAAGAATATATTGAGTAATAATGCTATTATCGAAACAAGGCCGGCTCCTCCATAATAGAATAACATAAATACCAATACAAGTCCAAAACCTATCAACAAAGCATTGATACTACGTTTGATATTATCAGCTCCCAAAGATGGTCCTACGGTCGCTTCCTGTATGATCTGAGGTCTTGCCGGCAATTTACCGATCTCCAGTATTCTGGAAAAGTCCGTTGCTTCCTGCATTGTATAAGCTCCTGTGATAGAAGAACTACCTCCTAAGATAGGTTGATTAACCCTCGGTGCAGATACAACTTCATCATCAAGTACAATCGCTATTTGTCTGTTTTTATCATTGGCAGCTTTTGTGGTCATTTCAGCCCATTTCTTAGCTCCTTTCTGATCCATACCCAACAACACTTCAACTTCACCTCCATTTGATTGATTAATATTCGCACTTGCTCTTGTCACATGATCTCCCTCAAGAGGTGCTTTATCGCTTCCCGGTTCCTTTTTGATCATATACAATTCATAAGTATTGGTATACTCACCTGTTTCCTGATCCTTGATCGGTTTCATCGACCATCTGAAAACCATATCTTTTGGGAATAAAGCTTTTATTTCAGGTCTGTTGAGCATATTCATAATGCTCTCTTTTTTATTTTTATCCGCATATCCTGCAATCGGTGTATCAGCACCCTGAGCAGAACCCGCACTCAATTGAAGTTTGCTCAACAATGGTCCCATTTGACTCATCGTATTTTCTTTCTCTACAACTTTCATCGTTGAATCAACAGTATTGCCAAGACTATCCAGTACAGGCTCATAAATCGTATCATACATCACAGAATCCTGTGCATTCATCAATGTACTATCAGTGTTTAATTCTTTTTTGAGTTTTTTATCAGCAGCTAAAAAAGCATCAATAACACCCGGGTCACTCATTCTATATACATTCCAGAACTCAAGTTTAGCACTGGCTTGCAGGAAATTTCTCGCTCTTTGAGGATTGTCGATACCCGGCAACTCTACAAGAATAAGATTTCTCTTTTCATCAAGTGATACATTCGGTTGAACCACTCCCAATTTATCGATTCTCTGTTTCAGCATATTATAGGTCAGCTTAATAGTCTCATCTCCTTTCTTTCTAAGATATGCCAATACTTCATCATCAGTAGATTTGTAATTAAGATTTCCACCTTCCCTTACTGCCTGATTATGAACAAAAATCTTAGCCAATTTCTTATCTCCTGCTAATTTTTTCCATTCATCATAAAACAAACTAATAAAATCTTCCTGAGAATTTGACATCGCTTTTTCAGCATTATCCAATGCTTTTCTGAATGTCGCATCTTTATTATGACCTGACAGGGTAATAAGAAAATCTTTCAAATTTACCTGCATGATCACACTCATACCTCCTTTCAGGTCAAGACCAAGTGCCAACTGAGATTTTTTCAGATCATCATAAGTATATTTTGCTAACAGGGGTATTTTAAAGATCACCTCACTTGACATACTATCAAGATACTTACTTCTTGCTTCCTTTTTGATTTCAAATATATCAGCTCCTTCTTTGGCTTTTGATGCTATCTTCTCAGCATATTTATCTGCATTCTTCTCTACTTTCATTGTAGGAAAAATATAGAGATATTGCAACAATACAACCAATACCAATAACACTAAAAACAACTTAACTATTCCTTTTACTTGCATTATAATTTAATTTAAATTTATAAGGTTTTTAAAAAACTGCGCAAATATAGTACTTTTCAATTATTTAAAAGAATTTTCTAAATAAGTTATGAAAAATTTGAGGCTATTTAACGCAATAAATCAGTCTTTCAGGGAAAAAACACCCTAAAATGACTTAATTATATCTAAAAATGAGTCTGTTTTCATGGATGCACCGCCGACCAATCCTCCGTCAACATCTTCCTGACCGAATATCTCAACTGCATTTGAGGGTTTCACACTTCCTCCATACAGAATCGCTGTTTCTTCAGCTATCTTTTCGCCAAACAATTCTTTCAGATAATCCCTGATCGCCTTGTGCATCGCCTGTGCCTGGGCAGGTGAAGCGGTTTCTCCCGTACCGATTGCCCAAATAGGTTCGTATGCAACTGTTATCCTTTTCATATCCTCATCACCCAGCCCCGCAAGACTCTTTTCTATCTGATCTTTCACATAGGATTCATGCTCATTTTTCTTTCTTATTTCCAGAGGCTCACCGCAACAAAATATCACATCAAGACCATTGTCAAGAGCTATCCTGACCTTTTCTTTCAGTATTTCCGGCGTCTCACAATTGTATTCCCTGCGCTCGGAATGACCGATTATCACATACGGCACATCTATCGATTTAAGCATTGGCGCAGATATTTCCCCCGTATATGCTCCGTTTTCCTTTTGATGAACATTCTGAGCACTTACAAAAACATTAGGATTTGCCTTTGCTATCTCATTTATCTCCTTTAGGTAAATATAAGGCACTCCAAGTATTACCGTAACATCCTCAGGTACTTGCGCATTAGTAATCGAAGAAGCCAATTCTATTGCCTCTCCATAATTTTTATTCATTTTCCAGTTTCCTGCCGCTATTTTTTTTCTCATTTTTCCTGTTTTATTTATTCAATTATTATTTTGTAACTACTCAGGTAGAATCATTTTGATTGAAAAAACCTCTTTTTTCGCCATATTTCAGCTATTTTTCTTGACGTAGCTCCACTATGCCTTCAAAAAATAAGCTTCATCTGGCAAAAAAATAGAATTTTTTCAGTTCAAAAGCATCCACCTGTGTAGTTACATTGTTATCATTATTTTTATTTGGGCGATTCTCCATAGAGATACCAACGCCACGTCCAATGCTCAAATCTCTATTCCGACCAGGCTGTTCAGGGGTTCCGTCCCTCCTAACGTCGGGACAGCCTCTTACCATCGGCTCCCTTACCATCCTTATCGCATACCTTCCCATCCCGAAACAAAGCGCAAAGATATTATTTTCCTCCGACAAAAACCAAGCCTGCCTTGTTAAATTAAATATTTCCCACAACATAATGCTTCCTTTCAAAGCTACTTAATATTACTCTGCACAAAAATACTCTTACCAAAAACCTGTAAATCTATCATACATTCTCAAATGATCAAAGTTGTAACTACTCAAAACCTGATTTTTTCCTACTTTGAGGGAACAAACTATACCCTATCGTTTGAAAATAAAGCATAATCTTATTTGATATTCAGCTAAACTAAAAGCCTTGCATATAATAATATTCCCTTTTTCATT
>JALVEG010000359.1 GCA_027031145.1 Saprospiraceae bacterium
CGCGGCTCTGCTTCATTATCAATAAATATAAATCGCGGGATATAAGCATCCTCATCGTTTCCTCCTGGCGATGTTGACAAAGGAAAACTAATAGAGATACCCGATTGGGTTTGATAATCAGTCAAAAAAGCATCCGTAGCCTTTATTGTTTTATATAAAATGATTCCGCTTTGCTGACTTGAAATATTACCAGGTTGCAATATTCCTCTATATATTTTAAAACTCAATCCTTCCAATTCTTCATAATTGTAATCCCATCCCAATATAGCCCCGCAAAGTATCTCCTGATTGGAAAGTGCTACAAGATCATCTCTCAGATTATATAATATTGCCGCCAATTCACTATCAGGCATAGCTTGATATTGATTTGCCTGTTCTGCAGTGATATATCCATAAAAATACAGTTGTACAATTATGGCATCATCAATATATCCAGTGTGTTCATAAATATTAAGAATACTATCCAATGCCGTTATCAACATATTAATTGTCTGGGTACCCGATAGATTTTCATTACAATAAAACAAACCTCTAAGATTTTCTATTTTTCCTCTTTCCATGCTGATCATAGGCCTAATTTCTATCATATTGGAAGGAGTGGCATTGCCTGCATCATCATACGCCAAAAGCCTGTATTGATATACACGATTTTCAAGATCCAAAGTATCAATAAATTCGTTACCAATTGAATCCATTTCTTTCCTGTCTATTGTGAAAATATTTTTCCAGCCCGGTGCATTTTTAGGTTTTCGCCACAATTCATGTCTGTCCAAGTCCTCCGTTTCACTATATCGCCATTCCAATTGCACTCCATTAGTTATAGAATAAGCTTTTACCAATACAGGTTGTGAAGGTCCTACAAGATCGGGTCTTGCCAATGCGATAATCTCTGAGAAATCGGAATAATTGCTATGTGTATCTTCTGCCAATATCTTTATATATAATGTATCCATTTCAAAATTGGGGTCAATGTAAAAGTAATACATAGTATCTTCAACTGCAAAATCCGTTTGTTGTACAAAGGTAGTTGTATCTCTCTGATTGGCGGTAAAAATACGATATCCCAATAGATCATCTTCACTATTTGCTGCCCAGTTCAAAGTAACCTTGCCACCCAAATCAATGTTTCCTGTCAGTCCAACCGGCATCCCGGGCGGTATGGAATCTGTCAATTGCTCAAAATAAGGATATGACATATAGCTATACCCTACCGTATCTATACATTCAAGCACATAATATCCTGCATTATAAGGTGATTGATCAATATATACGGTATCGGTTTTGTTTAATATCGTTGTATTGATCTTTTGATATTTGCCTTTTATATCTTTGGATTTGTATATATTGAATCCTTCGATAGCATCCATATATTCTTCAATTGTCTCATAATGATTCCAGACCATTCTGACTTCTCCCTGTTCATTTTCTCTGACATAATCGAAATTGATACTGATAGGCAGCCTTGCCGGTTTTCCTGTTATATGAACGGTATCTGAATATGGTCCGAGGTCCCCAAAATATGTATATCCTGCTATCCTATATATATACTCGGTCCGATTATCCGCCAATGTATCTACAAAATATGCAAAATCCGGATTATCATCTACTTGAGAGCCAAATACAAAAGGTGCTCCTATGACATCTTCAAATTCTGTATTTTCAGTACGCCGTTCTATCCTGTACGAAGTATAATACGGCGTTAAATCCGAAATTTTCCAACTGATTATCGCTCCGCTATCAATACCTTCCGCACTTATCTCAGGTGCAGGAAAATGAAATACATCGTCAAGATTCGCTTTTACATAAGCCGGCTCAATAATAATATCCGTACTATCAAAATTGACGGAAATCTTATATATATATGTTTTGTTATGCTCGCACGTAGTATCTTCAAAACCCAAAGCCATTTTTTCCGCAATATCAAAATCCTGTGATGCCACTGCAAGTGAAAAATCATATCGGTTGTCGTCTCTTGCAGCATTGCGTACAGCAATTGCAAAAGTATCCATACCGGTCAACAATGATGTATCAACATTATTAAAATTAAATTGTCCGAGAGTATCACTGTACAATAATTGCGATGCCACATTTGCTTTATCATTTTGGATATTTTGCCATTCCCCTTCAGTCAATGGTTTTATATTTGTTGCCAGAGTATCCAAAGACAAATATTGATAATAATAACTCAATTCAATGCCACTACTATCAATGGTTTTCCTTGTAATGGTATATCCGTATTGATTTGCTTTTTGCCAAGTTGTATTGTCAGACAAACTCCAACGCAGTCTTATAGTATTGCTGTCCGATACCGCTAATGCATGTATCGAATGGATATTTTCATTATTGCCTGTTTGTGCCAAAATACCGGTTGTATTCAGTAAAAATAATATTAAAACAATCAGAGATATTTTTTTCATAATATTTTTTTAAAGTTGTTAATAATTATTGGAATAATCAAAATCTACAGTTGTGTATGTCGTTCTGGTACCGTCCGGCAAGGTATAAATCACATAAACCCTGTATGGATTGGAATTGTATGGTAAATCTACAAAATCGTCATAGTGATTTTCAAAATCCTTAACCGGCTGTGGTGTTGCAGCATCCAATTCATTTTCGACACAAGTAT
>JALVEG010000360.1 GCA_027031145.1 Saprospiraceae bacterium
ATCAAGGTTTTCATCATTCCATTTGGCAATTTTATCAGGATTTATATCCACTACCGTCACTTTGATGTATGGACATTTTTGAGCTATAACCGCCATTGTCGGACCTCCGACATATCCGGCGCCAATACAACATATCGAAGTTATTTTTTCAGGTATGTTTATCATTTTTTTATTTTTTTTGTATCTTCTTAGGTAGAGTCATTTTAAAAGCATCCTGCATGAGTAATTTTATAATTCTGTTTATAAATATCTTTCCACTTTGCGTTACTTAGCGTGTCCTTTGCGTTACTTAGCGGGAAAATCAAAAATCAGAATATTATTTATTTCCCGCTAAGTATCGCAGAGGTATCGCAGAATTTCGCAAAGGTATACTTATAACAAATTAACTCTCAAATGACACTTATGTTTGATTTTAACATTTTTTTTTTCAATGCACATTTCCCTACCTGAATAAATACTTTATTTCTAATTTTTATTTATTTTTAAAATATTTCATTATTTCTAATCTGATTTTTTCCGACGCATTGCCATTTCCATAAACATCTTCTTTATATTCTCCCGGTTGAATGTTTATAATATTTCCTATCTTTTTCAAATCATCAAAAACCAGAGTATTCCATTTGTTTTCCAATGTCTCAATCCATTCAGTTTCAGGTCTGACGGTAATACATTTTTTCTTTAACCAGTATGCTTCTTTTTGCATTCCTCCCGAATCTGTGATCAACCCGTTGCAATTGTAAATATAATTGATATTTTCAAAATAGGAAACAGGATCAATAAACTTAATATTGCTGTAATCACTTGTTTTTAAATCGAACTTTTCCATTTTTTTTCTTGTTCTCGGATGAATGGCAAAAATAGCAATTTTATCTAATGAATTCAACATTTTAAGTATTTCTGTCAGCCTTGGTTCAATATCTACATTATAAGGTCTGTGTAATGTTACATAATAATAACCGGATTGGTCGCTATTTTTCATCAAACCGGTCTTCCTTGCAAGCAAGATCATATCGTACATTACATCTCCGACATTGAAAATATTATTTTTAACACCTTCTTTATGCAAATTGGTCCTTGCGGTTTCACTCGGAATAAAAAACATATCGGATATATGATCTGCCAACACTCTGTTTATCTCTTCGGGCATTGATTTATTGAAGCTGCGAAGTCCCGCTTCAATATGAAAAACCGGAATATGCAATTTTGCTCCTACCAAAGCACCTGCCAGTGTGGAATTAGTGTCACCGTAAATCAATATAGCATCAGGCTCTTCATCAAGAACAATATCTTCTATTTGCATCATCATCATACCTGTTTGCTTGCCGTGTGACATTCCCCCAAGTTCAAGAAGATATTCGGGTTTGTTTATTTTCAGTTCATCAAAAAACACTTTGCTCATATTGTCATCATAATGTTGACCTGTATGAATGGTAACAAGATTGAACTCCTGTCGCAATTCCAATTCCACAGGAGCGTGTTTGATAAATTGGGGTCTGGCACCGATTATGGCAAGTATTTTTTGCATATATTTTTATTAAATTGCAAAGATAATCATTAGTCTCTAATATTAAACTGAAATTGTTATTTATGTAGTTTTCTTTTTGGGAGTAAAACAATAAAACGCAATGCATGAAACTTGTTGGGGTATCTACTTATTCCAATTTCTCATTTTCTAACCGGCTTCAAAATCACTCAACTTGAATAGGTACTGTGTTAAAAAAACACACTTTTATTTTTTTATACAAGTTAAAGTTATAAATTCGTATTCAATAACTGATTTTGAATAAATGAGTCTTAAAAAATTTGCAAAAGATACAGCTATTTACGGTATTGCTACCGTCTTACCGAGAATAATTAATATATTATTGCTGCGTCTGTTTACAAATGAAATGAAAACAGCACAGTTTTCAGATGCCACATATTTTTGGATTTTTGCTTCGTTCTTCAATGTAATACTCACTTATGGTATGGAAACCGCTTTTTTTCGTTTCTTCACCAAACTAAATAAAGATAAAAGGGTTATAAATACTGCTTTTACTTCTATTTTGATTTCCAGTATAATATTTTTGGCAATAATATTATTATTCCGGAGAGAAATCGCAAATATCCTTGACTTCAATGCCGCTTATTTCACTATAATGGTATGGGTAACGATTTTGGATACACTTATTGTGATTCCTTATGCTTACTTAAGAGTCACAAACCGTCCCATTCGCTTTGCTTTTTACAAAATTGCTAATATCCTTTTATATGTAATAGCGATAATTTTCTTTTTTAAATTTTTACCTTATATAGCCAATATAAATCCTGACTTTGGTGCTTTTTTACAAAATGACAATAATGCCGTATATATCTTTTACTCGACATTATTTGCCAGTGCTATGACTTTTATATTGTTTTTACCCATAATCAAGAACTTTAAGTTAAATATTGACAAAAATATTTGGTTGAAAATGGTAAAATACGGGTTTCCGATAATGATTGCCGGTATGGCTTATATTATCAATGAAAATCTTGATAAATATCTTTTAAGAAGAATGGTTAGTCCGGAGATTATGGGTGCTTATGCTGCAACTTATAAGATAGGTGTATTTATGACCCTGTATATTACAGCTTTCAGGTTAGGAGCAGAACCGTTTTTTTTCAGTCATAGCAAAGAACAGGATGCTAAACAAAAATACGCTAAGATACTTTTATGGTTTACAATAGTAGGATCGGTTTTTTATGTTTTCATATCAGCGTATATGGATTTGATTTCTTCATTTTTTATCCGCAAACCAGAGTATTTTATCACTATTTCCATAGTCCCTATTATATTGATTGCAAATCTTATGCTCGGTATCTATTACAATCTTACTATATGGTATAAACTTACCGACCGCACACGATTTGGTATGTATTTGTCAATATTAGGAGCAATAATCACTATTTTGATAAATGTTTTCCTGATTCCTGTATATGGATTTATAGCTTCAGCATGGGCAACATTATTTGCTTATGGCACTATGACTATCGTTTCATATCTTTTGGGCAGGAAATATTATAAAGTGCCATACAAAACGGGAAAGATCATCTTTTACCTTATACTTTCCTCGATATTCTCATTTGTGATCTTCAATTACTTTTACAATGACCTAATTATAAAAACCGGTATATTTTTATTGTATTTAGGATTGCTTTTTGTTATTGAAAGAAAAGAATTAAAAGAATTTGCATAAAATTTGCCACTAATGCACTAATTATTATCACTATAAAACAACATCTGATTTCATTGATTTTCCCGCTATGGTCGCTAAGGACACGCTAAGGAAAACTATGCCAATGCAAAATAACCAATCTTAAATCATTAAAAATCATCGAATTTCGCTAATTGACCGAATAATTTTTCACTTGTGAAAAATCCTGATTAGGTAAATTTGATGATATTATCTTGATTAAATTTTTAATAGATGATAAATAGCTGAACCAATTAGAGCGCTAAGTTTTCTCTAAGTTTTTCACTAAGAATATAACAACTTAGTGATTTCTTAGTGTAAACTTAAGTGGACTTAGTGGTTAACAATCCGAATCTGACTAAATCACTCTATAAATGACAATTAAAACATAAAAAAAGCGCATTTTAACAATATAAAATGCGCTAATTAAAAGTTTTCAAACTACTACTTTTACTTTCCGAATTTATCGATATATTTTTTCAAAACATCTTTGTGGACACCAAAGTCCATCATTTTCAATTTTACATAATCATCTCTGAAGAAATAATAACCGAATTTCGGATCTGATTTATCATGATTTCTTGATCCCGAACTGGAATCTTTTATCAGATACCACATTTTACCATCGTCAGCTTTATAATATCCTACACAATGCATTCCATGATCATCAGTAGTGGTCCTGTTGCTAAATCTGAATTGTCGAGCATACTCATTGATATAATTATAAGGAATATCAAAATCAGGAATCATAGCGCAATTTGTTTTACGACTAAATCCCGCTTCCGATACATCTCCGCCAATAGCCATTGTATATCCGTTTTCGATAGCATAATTCCACAATTCCATATATACATCCAAAGGTACATTGTAGTAGCTTTTGTCATGCCACCAGTTATCCGGAACCTTATACTCCACTTGTTGCCAATATGGTTCTTGCATATAGGATAAGATATCTATATAATCATCCATTTTGAGTTTAAGGTAATCTTTCAGAAATGATTTTGGAGTAAAATGTTTGTCTTCATAATCAAATTCCACCGGAGGCTCACCCATATAGTGATTCAAAATTGATTTAATGGTATTTAGTGCAAACTCTTCATTCCACGCATTGGATTCCTTTAATCCCTGAAGAAAATTATTCATTTCCTTAAACATTTCAGCATGAGAATAAAATTTTCTTCCGTCTTTAAATCCGTCATAGACACTTCTCGGTACTGCTCCGTATTCTTTATAAATTCTTTTAACCGCATTCCCTTCCGAACCTTCTGCAAATGCACTGTTTCCTCTTTCTTTAACAAATCTTCTTGCTTTCTCAACATATTCCCAGTAAACTGTAAACATTTCAGATATCTTAACTTTTTTCCCATAAAGTCTATAAACTTCCGATTCGTAAAAAGATGTAGTTGAAAAATCCCAACATGTACCCGTGTTACCTTGAGAGGTAGTCGGAGTATGCCAAAAAGTTTTATATAAATTAGGATCATTAGGAAGATTCATCCCCGACTGATCCATCCTGAGATACTTTCTCGTCTTTTTTGCTTGTTTTTTTTCTTTTACTGCCCTAACATCCTTTAAAATAAAATTTTGATAAAATCCGGGTTCATATTCCTGAAAATATGCTTTATCATCTTGAGAATATAAACTTGATAATGAGAATAAAACTATTCCCAGAATCAATAAAGTTAATTTTTTCATATATATAATGTTTTAAGTTAAAAAAATATATGCAAAGTTAATTTTTTTTATTAATTATCATAAGCCATTACAAATTTAATACAGGTATTTTTAATGTATCAATATTACAAATATTAAAATTAATAACTTGTTGAGTATTAATTTTAAATTTTAACATTTCAAGTATGAAATTTATTTTTTTTATTATTGTTTTTTCAGAAATTTTTAGTTCCTTTGTACTTTAAAAATGATTTTATAACAAAACATAATCAAGATGAAACATTCTTATTTTTTAAATTTGTTCTTATCATTCCTTTTTCTTTTTTCAATAAATAATGCCTTTTCTCAAAACAGACCTATTGACTGTTATGGAATTAATCCGGAACATCCTTCCTGGGGCACAACAAATGATAAACAAATATTTAAAACAAAAGTCAGTTATGCTGACGGAATTTCAGAACCGACAGGTCAGAACAGAATGAATCCTCGTAAAATCAGTAATGAGATTTTTACACAGGAAGGATTGATTCCTGACACTAAAAACTTAAGTGATTATACATTTGTATGGGGACAATTTATGGATCATGATATTACTCTTGTTTTGGACGACGAGCATGAGACTATGAATATTCATGTTCCTAAATTCGATGCGTGGATGGATCCTAATGGTACCGGTCAGGCTATTATTCCTGTTTTAAGATCTAAAGCGGCAGAAGGAACAGGTACATCGGTTGATAATCCAAGAGCTTTCGAAAATGCAATAACTGCATTTTTGGACGGGTCCAATGTCTATGGATCCGATGAAGCAAGAGCAACATGGTTGCGAAAATTTGTTGATGGAAAATTGAAAACATCAAAAGGTAATATGCTTCCTTATAATACTATTACCGGAGAATATGATGCTCCTGTTGATCCCAATGCTCCTTTTCAGGCAATGATCCCGGGAGATGAAAAATGGTTTGTTGCCGGTGATATCAGGGCAAATGAAAATGTATTGCTGACTTCCATGCATACTACTTTTATGAGAGAGCACAACAGACAATGTGACTTGATAAAAGCCAAACATCCCGATTGGACAGATGAGCAAATATATCAAAAAGCAAGAAAAATAGTAAGCGGAATAGAACAATCTATTTGTTACAACGAATGGTTGCCTATGATGACAGGAACCCAAATGCCTGAATATACAGGGTTTAACCCTGAAGTTAATCCTCAGATTTCAAATGTTTTTTCCGCAGCTGCGTTCAGATACGGGCATTCTACTATCAACTCCAAAATAATAAGAATGGATGAACATGGACATGCTATGCCCGGTGGAGATATGAGATTAGCACAGGCTTTTTTCCAACCTCATGCTATTAGAGAAAGTGAAGGGGTTACATGTTTTTTAAAAGGAATGTGCTATCAACCGGAACAAGATGTGGATTGTAAAATGATTGATGACCTTAGAAATATGCTTTTTGGCCCTCCCGGGGCAGGAGGAATGGATCTAGCAGCAATTAATATGCAAAGAGGAAGAGAAAGAGGACTTCCCGATTATAATACGATTAGACAAAATTTCGGACTTACACCTTATACTGATTTCAATGAGATTACCGATGATCCTATATTGGTTCAAAAACTTTATGATGTTTATGATGGAGACATTAACAACATTGATCCTTGGGTTGGTATGCTTGCAGAAAAACATCTTCCGAATTCAATTTTTGGAGAATTACTACAAACTATTGTTGTTGAACAATTTTTAAGGATAAGAGACGGAGACCCGTTCTTTTATTTGAATGATCCGGGCTTGACCGAGGATGAAAAAACCGAAATAACAAATACCAAATTGGGTGATGTAATAGCGCGTACCTCCGGTATGCAAAGTATTCCTAAGGAAATATTTATTGCCGAACCTACTCCAACAGAAATTAGAGCAATTACTGAAGTTAATAATAATATCGACCATCCCGACTGGGGTTCTACGGAATCTAAATTAATTCATTTCGTTACCAATGGATTTGCTGATGGTATTTCAACACCTGGTGGACAGAATAGACCTAATCCGCGTGTTATTAGCAATACAGTATTTGATCAGGAAGGTGATGTTTATGACAACCTGGAGTTAAGTGACTTTAGTTTTGTATGGGGACAATTTGTTGATCACGACATTACTCTCGTTCCCGATGGTAATGAACCTTTTATTATTCACGTACCTAAAGGAGACAAATGGTTTGATCCCAATGGAACCGGAGCAGCAATAATACCGGTGATAAGATCAAAATATGATGAACTTTCCGGTACCAGTCCTGATAATCCAAGACAATATAAAAATGAAATTACAGCATATCTTGATGCATCCAATGTTTATGGTTCAACCATCGAACGGGCTAATTGGCTTAGAACATTTGAAGGTGGAAAATTAAAGACTTCTGAGGGGGATCTGCTTCCTTACAATACGACTACAGGCGAATATGAGGCAACTATTGATCCGGACGCTCCGGCGATGGATCATCCTGTTACTCCTCCCGACGGTAAATGGTTTGTAGCAGGTGATGTGAGAGCTAATGAAAATCCATTATTGACAACTTTACATACTTTGTTTGTCAGAGAACATAACAGAATCTGCGATGAACTTGCGGAAACTTATCCAAGATGGAGCGACGAAAGACTTTATCAGGAAGCGAGAAGAATTGTAATTGCAGAAGAACAAAATATTACTTTTAATGAATGGTTACCTGCAATAGGAGTTCACTTGGATGATTATAAAGGATACAATCCGGATGTGCAGGCACAGATTATGAATTTGTTTTCAACTGCTTCATTCAGATATGGACACTCTGTTCTCAATGGAAGTATTTTAAGATTTGAAGATAATTGTTCCGTTTCTGAAAATGGACATACGGAGCTAAAATACGGCTTTTTTAATCCTGCAATGATCAGGGATGAAACAAATGGCAGAATTGAACCATATTTCTTGGGCATGATGCACCAGAGAGCACAGGGACTTGATTGTAAATTGGTTGATGATGTGAGGAATTATCTGTTTGGCCCTCCCGGAGCAGGAGGAATGGATTTGGCATCTATTAATATACAAAGAGGAAGAGAAAGAGGATTACCTGACTATAATACAATACGAAAAAACTTTGGATTACAACCGCGAGTAAGCTTTGCGACGATTTCAAGTAATTTGGAATTAAATCAAAAACTCTTTGATCTGTATCAGGATATCAATGATATTGACCCTTGGGTAGGCTTATTAGCTGAAGATCATTTACCGGGGTCATTGTTTGGTGATCTTGGTTTAGTTATCATGAAAAAACAATTTTCAGCTCTAAGAGACGGAGACAGATTTTTCTTTGAAATAGATGAAGGATTGAGTGAAGATGATAAAAGAGAGATCAGATTTACTACTTTAGCTGATGTCATTACAAAAAATACATACCTTGAAGATATTCCAAACAATGTATTCTACTATCAGGGTATCTGTACTGATGTTATTGATTTAGCTGATAATGATGTTAATGTTAATATATATCCAAATCCGGCAAGCACACAAATAAATCTGGATATTGAATCTGTTGAAAATATAACCGGACAGGTAAAAATAACTTCATTGCTGGGTCAAGTGGTAATGACTAAAAATATAAATATCATAGAAGGTAATAATTCTGTGAATCTTAATATTTCAAATTTACCTAATGGATTATATACAGTAACTTTCTTTAGCAAAAACGGAGGATTCAGTAAGAAAATAATTAAACAATAAAGTTTTATGCTAAATAATAAATAAAAAAAAGGAAGCCAAAATTGGCTTCCCTTTTTTTTATTCAAAAGATAAATCACTTAACTTCAAATGTGATTTTAACATTCACTCTGAAACTTACAATTTTACCTTTCTTTCCTACAACCGCACTTTGACTTTGCACAAAAGCAGATTTTATGTTATTAACACTTTGACTTGCTTTTGCAACTGCTTTTTTTGTAGCATCTTCCCAACTTTTGTCAGAATCAGCTAAAATTTCGATTACTTTTAATACTGCCATAATAATTATTTTTTTGATCTCTAGCCAAAATAGCCTGGACCGGATTAATTAATAGTTCCCAATTAAGATTAATAAAAACATAAATTATCTTCCTAATTTATTACTTTTGTATTACAAAACTTGAAAGATGTTATATAAATTAGCTATTTCACTTTTCTTAATCGTAACTGCATTATTATTCCTCAATTATTATGCCAATCCCCCTGATGGTTACACCGGTGCACCGGTACCGGATGAACTTTCATGCAAACTTTGTCATTTCTATGACGCAAAACACATAGAGGGAAGTACTGAAATTTCAGGGATTCCCCAAAAAATAGTCCCCGGAAAAATCTATCCAATTGAAGTTATTGTTAATAATCCGGATAAAAAAGCAATACGAACCAGTTTTCAGTTTACCGCTCTAAATCATTATTCTTCATCAGGCTCACTTCTGAATCCCAAAGGAAATGTAAAATTCTCAACATACAAAAACCGCACTTATGCAGAAAGTCAGCCAGGTGTAAAGATCATAGACAAAAAAACAATTTTTTCTTTCGATTGGCAAGCACCTGATGAACCTGATAACTCTATCATTTCCTTTTATGCCACATCGGTATTGGCAGATGGTGACAATACTTTTGCTAATGATGCTGTAAAAGAAACTGCCGTTTTTGGAGTTTTAGGCAATTCACTTGATGTTGAAGTAACAGAATTTAAAAATAATCATTGTCTGGGAGACAGTTCGGGATATGCTAAAATCAACATTTCAGGAGGTACTCCTCCTTATTCTGTAAAATGGTCAAATGGTCAGGATCATACTGATATAAATAATTTAAAAGCAGGATTATACTTCGCTACCGTTACAGATGCCAATGGATTCAAAGGCATTGGAAAAATCAAAATTACAGAGCCGGATTTATTATTAATCGACTCAACCATAATTACACATACTTCATGTAATGAGCCCGGTAAAATTGAAATTTACCTGACAGGAGGAACTTTACCATATTCATTTTATTGGAAATACAACGGCTCTTTTTTTTCAAACGAACAAAATATTTATAATTTAAATCCCGGTGATTATAATTTAAAAATAACAGATAGTTGCTATACTGAACTGGACACTATGTTTCACATTGAAAATAAAACAGCTACATTTGATAATACTTTTAATGAAAATGTTATTCTATATCCAAATCCTGCGACATCATTTCTGAACATTAGTTCTCAAAATCATAAAATAAAGCAATATTCTTTATATAATTTGTCTTTCAATATTGTTAAACAGGAAAATAATATTAATAATTCCAACATTGGCATCGATATTTCTTCATTAAAAACAGGACTTTATATCTTAAGATTATCTATTGATAACCAAAATATAATACAAAAAATAATAATTCAATAAAACATAAAGAGAATATAAATGAAATCAGATCATAAAAATCAACTGGTTATAGGTAGAAATCCAGTTTTGGAATTGATAAAAAGCGGTAAACAAATCGAAAAAATATTTGTGCAAAAGGGACTAAAAGGCGAATTTGAAATAGAATTGCGCAATCTTCTCAAAGGTAAAAATATCCCTGTCAGCTATGTACATCCAAATAAACTAAAGAGTTTTACCTCCCAAAATCATCAGGGAGTTATCGCTATTGCTTCCCTGATACAATACTGGAATCTTGAAGACCTGATAGACCATCTTTTTCACAATGGAATAATTCCAAATATATTATTGTTGGATTCTATTACGGATGTAAGAAATGTCGGCTCCATTATCAGATCTGCCGAAGTACTCGGTGCCAATGGTATCGTTATGGGTACAAAAAACAGTGCACCCATCAATCACATCACCATCAAAACATCTGCCGGAGCCATATTCAATATCCCGGTGGCAAAAGTCAAAAGTATCACAAATGCTATAAACACAATTAAAAACAGCGGGATCAAGATAATAGCAAGCAATCTGAAAGCGACCAAAAGCATTGAAGAAATAGATTTTACCACGCCCGTATGTACGGTATTGGGTTCGGAAGATACGGGAATAGGCATCCACATATCAAAATTGGCGGATGAAGAATTTATTATTCCGCAAAGCGGTAAAACGGATTCATTGAACGTAGCGGTTTCCGCCGGAATCATCCTTTACGAGATTTACAGGCAACGAAACCATTAATTTTTATAACTAGCTGAGTAGTTACTTAAAAATATTTTTCCACATTATAAAAATAATTAATATAAATTTAATTAAACATTTTATTTCATTTGACTTTTCAATAAATATAAGTTAAATTTGTAATATGATTTAAATATTGAGAAATACCCAATCTATAATTTTACTTTTTTCTCATATTTTGTTTTTTGCAATATGTTTATTGAAAATTGATTTTTGTTCAATCGGAAAAATCAAAAAGTTATTAACAACATAAAGGTGGTTTTCCACAAATTTGCAACTTCAATAATATTCATTAAAAAAATACTTAATATAAATTTTGTATCTTTGCACAACAAATAAATTTTATGCCTGAAAATAAAAATATACTATCAAAAATCAAAGGAGGTTTGACCAATGTAAATCAAAATCCCGATTTATTACAAATGGGAAAAGTAATGCCTCATTCCATTGAGTTGGAAGAAGTTGTATTAGGTGCTATCCTTATTGATAAAAATGCTCTTCCTGCTGTGATTGACATTTTACGTAAAGAGGTGTTTTACAAACCTGCTCATCAAAAAATATATGAAACAATCATAGATTTATTTCAAAGGTCTCAGGGTATTGATATACTTACTGTCCATGATGCTCTTAAAAAAGCAAAAACAATTGATGAAATAGGAGGTCCTAATTATCTTATTGAATTAAGTAATAAAGTGGGTTCGGCTGCAAATATTGAGTTTCATGCCCGAATATTAGTTCAAAAATATATTCAACGTGAATTGATCAGGGTATCATCCAATATTATAAAAGACTCTTATGAAGACTCCAAAGATGTTTTTGAATTGCTGGATGATGCTGAAAAATCACTATATGATATTACCGATCAAAATTTAAATACTGCTTATGAAAGATTAGGTGGATTAGCAGCAAAAGTACAAAAAGAAATAGAAGAGTTAAGTACAAAAGAAGAAGGATTAACAGGAATCCCTACAGGTTTTGAAGAACTTGACAGTATTACCTCAGGATGGCAAAAATCCGATCTTGTCATTATTGCTGCCCGTCCTGGTATGGGTAAAACTGCTTTTGCTCTTTCTCTTGCAAGAAATGCAGCTCAGGCACAACATCCAACTGCTATTTTCTCTCTTGAGATGTCCAAAATGCAACTTACCCAAAGACTATTAGCTATGGAATCCGAAATTAACAGTAGGAAAATACGTAATGGTCAATTGGATGAATTTGAATGGAAAAAACTTCATGAAGCAGTGGAAAGAATGTCTGAAACCGAAGTCTATATCGATGATACACCGGGAATTAATATTTTTGAATTAAGGGCAAAGTGTAGAAGAATGAAACAAAATCACGGTATTGAATTAATAATTATAGATTATTTGCAACTTATGACATCTGCTCCTAATCAGGGACGCGGCAACAGGGAACAAGAGATTAGTTCTATCTCAAGAGCTTTAAAAGGTATGGCAAAAGAACTGAATGTACCGGTTTTAGCTCTTTCTCAATTGAGTCGTGCAGTTGAAACCAGAGGTGGAAATAAAAGACCTCAACTTTCCGACCTTAGGGAATCCGGAGCAATTGAACAAGATGCAGATATCGTTTCTTTTGTTTTCAGACCTGATTATTATGAGGTCGGAGAAGATTTTGAAGGGCCTAGAGATGTATCTGAAATCATTATTTCAAAACACAGAAATGGAGCTCTCGGTACAGTCGAACTTAAATTTATAAAAGAATTTACAAAATTTGTGGAAATGGACAATCCTTTGTATCCCACCTTTGGAGAATCTGGTCCTGACCCGTTGGGTACATCAAATATTATAACTAAATCCTCCAAAATGAATGGACAAAATTCAGGTGACACGGATATTCCTTTTTAAAATAGTAACTAAAAATAAATGAGATTAAATAAATATCTTTCTCACAGTGGTATCGCTTCAAGAAGAAAAGCTGCCGAAATCATCAAAAACAAACAAGTTACCGTCAATAATGAAATCATCGACCATCCCGCTTATGAAGTTAAAGAAGGAGATGTAGTTAGATTTAATGGTAAAATCCTTAAACCGGAAAAAAACCTTGTCTATATCCTTATGAACAAACCCAAAAATGTTATTACTTCTTTAGATGATGAAAAAGGAAGAAAAACCGTAATGGATCTTGTAAAGAATAAAGTGAAAGAAAGAATTTATCCGGTAGGAAGATTAGATTATCCTACAACAGGTTTACTTCTTCTTACAAATGATGGCGATTTAACAAAAAAATTGTCTCATCCCAGTCATAATGTCCCTAAAGTCTATGAAGTTACTTTGGATAAAAAAATCAAATTTTCCGATTTAGAACAAATAAATAAAGGATTTGATCTGGAAGATGGTCATGTAAAAGTGGATTGGATTAAAATTGTCAATGAATCGGGAAAAATACTAAATCTGGAAATTCATATGGGTAAAAATCGTATTGTAAGAAGAATTTTTGAAAATTTCGGATACAAAGTAATAAAACTAGACAGAATATATTATGCAGGGCTAACAAAAAAAGGTCTTAAACGAGGCTGGTTCCGGCATTTAACCGAAAAAGAAATTATAATGTTAAAACATTTTGTTTAACGTAACTACCTTTGGAGATGAAAAATGATTCTACCTGAGTAGATACTATTTAACTAATGTCCAGTATTTTGTGCAATTGCAAACTCAATTTCCATTTTGGATGATCCATACAATATTCAAGGGTTTTCTTTACATTAGTATCCATATCCTTATCATCCTTTGGTTGCAAATAAAAATGATCAAAATCTAAATTTTCATAATCAACCGGAATAATTCCTTCCTGAGGATAAACTATTTTCAGTTCATTACCGGAATTCTGATTGAATTTTGCTCCTGATTTAGGACTTACCGTAATCCAATCCAATCCTTCAGGAACTAGTATCGTTCCATTGGTCTCAACTGATAAATAATACTGATATTCTTTAAACCCGGCTAACAAAGGCTCATCTAATTGAAGTAAAGGTTCACCACCTGTGAATACAATAAACCGGCATTTCGTATCGATTGTAATATGATTTATCCTGGTTATAAGTTCATCCATGCTATAAACACCACCGTTTTTCCCATCAGTTCCAACAAAATCAGTATCGCAAAATTTGCAAATAGCTTTATCTCTTTCTTCTTCCTTTCCCGACCACAAATTGCATCCTGAAAACCTTATAAAAACCGCAGGTTTTCCTGAATGATAACCTTCACCCTGTATCGAATAAAATATTTCTTTGATCTTATATTTTTTACTTTTATTCATTTAAATATTGATGTTCATAATCTCCTGGTGCGCAAGAAATAACTATACATAGTTTGATAAAATGTAAATACCCGGAATTCTTATTATCGGGCTAAAGCCCTAAATATCAGAACTTATTAAGCTCCGTCAGCTAAAGCAGACGGTAATTTTTCACTTGTTTTTACCGTCTGTTTTACAGACTGTGTGAAAACTCCTCCAAATGATTTTCAATGATTTATTTACCCCAACCCCTATACCTCGACAAGCTCGGCAACCTAAGGTAAATCATTGAAAATCAACCAGGACAGCTAATGACTATGTCTCTAATTAATTTGGCAAACCAATTTACACACTGTCTGTTTAGCTGGCGGTTTATAGAATTCTGCGCTATTTACGGGCTTTAACCCGATTGGCAATACCACAGTTGATTATTATAATTTTGTGTTTCATTATTCGTGCATTCATGGCTTCCAAATAAAACCATCAGCATCAAATATATTATTCAACCCTGAACCATGTCTGGGTACGTCCAAATAATGAAAATCCAAAATATCCTCTCACATTCAATTTATTATTTCCATCAAGAGATATTTTGCAACTATATACTTTACCGTTTGCTGGATCAACTATTTCCCCGTCATCCCAAACATCACCATCTTGTTCCATATCCCAGATAATATCAACATCATAAAGACTTTTACCTTTTTTATCTCCGGGACAATCTATACAAACATCAGTTGTTGCGGCAGGCAGCAATTTTACAACCCTCCCAAAAGCTTTACCGTCTTTTTCATATATTTTGACATAAGACTTGGGGTCTCCTGTTTCATCATCAATTGTTTTCCAAACGCCAAATATGGTTTGTGAAAAAACTGACTGTGAAAAAAACATTATCAATAATAGAAAAGCGAAATTTTTAATTTTTTTCATAATAAATTATTTTGTTCAACAAATAAAACCATAAGTTTATCAAATGTAAATACTCTGTTAGGAATAATTATTTTAATGGAAAATCTCCCCGCCAAAGTAGTTACTTTCAAATGATTTCCAAATATAAACAAAAAAAACAAAAAAAACAATATTCTAATTAACAAGCTTAGGATTTTATTAACATTTTATCCCTCTTTATTATATAGATGCGGTAGATATTTTTCTTTTATAATTTGTTCCAACTCTTCTGCTACCTCAGGGTTATCTTTTAAAAATTGAACAGCAGAATTTCTTCCCTGAGCGATTTTTGTACCCGCATAGCTATACCATGAACCACTTTTCTCTATCAGATCAAGTTCAACGGCAATATCCAGAATCTCACCCATTTTCGAAATTCCCTCACCATATACAATATCAAACATAGCCAGTTTAAAAGGAGCAGCAAGTTTATTTTTAACAACCTTTACTTTTACGGGATTTCCGACGATATTACCTTCTTTATCTTTAATAGCAGCACCTGATTTTCTTATATCCAATCTTATTGATGAATAAAATTTCAAAGCATTTCCTCCTGTAGTTGTTTCAGGATTTCCAAACATCACACCTATTTTTTCCCTAAGTTGATTGATAAAAATACATGTTGCTCCGGTTCTGCCGATTGTACCTGTCAATTTTCGAAGAGCCTGAGACATCAATCTTGCTTGCAATCCCATCTTTGAATCCCCCATTTCCCCTTCTATTTCGCTTCTTGGAGTCAAAGCAGCTACAGAATCAATAACAATAATATCAATAGCTCCTGAACGAATAAGATTTTCTGTTATCTCCAGAGCTTGTTCTCCGTTATCAGGTTGAGAAATAAGTAAATTATCTATATCAACGCCCAGAGCAGCAGCATAATTTCTGTCGAAAGCATGTTCCGCATCTATAAATGCAGCTATTCCTCCTCTTTTTTGCGCTTCGGCTATTGCATGAATTGCTAAAGTCGTCTTACCTGAAGATTCGGGTCCGTATATTTCAATGACCCTTCCTTTTGGCAAACCTCCTATACCTAAAGCGATATCCAGTCCCAATGATCCCGTAGGAATAGCATCAACATTAACAACGGCTTTATCACCCAACTTCATAATGATGCCTTTACCATAAGATTTTTCCAATTTACTTATGGTCATTTGCAAAGCTTTCAATTTTTCTTTATTATCAGACATAATCTATTTTTTTATTATTATTAAATATGTAAATACTTCGGTTACTTGTTTTCGGGATAGAGCCCTAAACATCAGAACTTATTAAGTTCAATCAGCGAAAGCAGATGGTGATTTATCATGCGATTTTACCGTCTGCTTTAGCTGACGGAATATAGAACTTTACGCTGTTAACGGGCTTTAGCCCGATTAGTAATACCTGAGTAGTTACTTAAATATATAACAAACTTACATAAAATGTATTAATTATCAAATTTATCAAATAAGTTGTTTGAAAAAAACATAAGACAAATAAAAAACCCCTATGTTTGATAGAGGTTTTTCACTTTAAAACTTCATTTATAATCAAGCATGATAGTTATTGCTAAAACTCAAAATACTCTCAACAACTATTTTTGAAGGGCTAAAAAGTATTTTGGGGAGCGCTTTATATGAATAATATAATTTTTGGAATGCATTCCTTAAATTTCTATTATTTTCAATGGCATTTTCAACCTCCAAACGCTCCACAATATCAGTTTCACCATAAATAAGTCTTATCATTGTAAAATCAGTGTAAGTTTGCTCCATATGCCAAATTAAGGTTAACAATTATTATTCTCACATTTATAACTGCTTTCCATCAAAGATTATTGCATTTTATACAAAATATCTACTTTGACAAAATGGTTTTGAAGGCTTAGTGCATTAATAAGATAGAATGCCATCCATTTTGAATGGCATTCTATCTTATCTAGTGTTATCATCGGTTAATCCTATTTCTTTTTTGGTCTAATCATATGTTAAATTTATGCTATCTAACATAATACTTTAATCCAAATTCCAAATGAAGTTGATTGTAGCTTACTTTTGGATGATATCTATTAATTAATTGACTTTGACCAAATTTTACATAAGAGGCTGATAAGCCGATTCCAATATTTGTATTTATATCATAATTTGCTTTTATTCCCACTTTTAGACCCAATGGACTTGACACAGGTCTTAGTGAAGAAAAACTCGTCGTAAAAACATTAGATATGTCGGAAGATAGTAATAAACCTGAAAAAACATCGATTGAAATGTCATTTTTTATTACGTTGTATTCTAACAAAATACCGAAGTATATTTTTTGATTACTCAACCATGTCAGTCTGGTTACATTCATTTGACCAAACCCTTCATCATAATTGTAGTTAATACTAAAGAAAGAATTTGTCTTTACCAGACCTAGTTCTGATCTCAGATTAAGTCTTTTTCGCAATGGTGCAGAAACTCCAATAATAAAATGATAATTATCCCAAGACAAATTATCAAAAACAACTACTTTGCTTTGATGATGAAATTTCAATCTTGACGTATGAACCCCTGAATTAAAATCCAAGGATAATTGTTGACTCCACAGTGTATAATTTCCAAAAAAACAATATATGAATACAATAATTTGTAATGAATCTTTCATTTTACTTCTATTTTGGTTTATGTACTTTGAACCCTACAGCGTGTCTGTAGGTACTTGTAAAAAACATGTCTCTTTCCTTATCATATACTACGTCACTGTTGTATGAAGAATCATCGAATCTATGTTCCCTGTGTAGTGTCTCACCGGTCAGAGCATCCAATACCATCACTGAACCATAACCCCAACTTGTAAATACCAACAAATCCTCTTTTTCATAATAAACCATATTGTCTGTGCAATTTGCTCCTCCTTTTGGATTATTCCATATAAGTTTACCTGTTTCAGCATCGAGACATGTGACGTTATCACCAGTAGCATTAACATATAACATCCCATTATGTATCAAATGATTGGTAGTGCCCCAAATCGCAAGATGATTTGTATTTGTTTCTTCGTAAGTCCATACTTGTTCTCCTGTTTTAACGTTAAATGCATATATATGCCAGTCTCCCCCAGTGATAACCAAGTCCTTGTAGATAACAGGTGGATGAAGAGAATTTGAAGCAAAATTATCAGTTACTCTTGAATTCCATATAACTGCTTTGGTCGCCAAGTCAATAGCGACCAACTCTTGATAATCTCCTTTTCCGGGAGGAATTTCTGCATTTGGATATAAGTTAAATATCAAAAGCTTCCTGTTGTTTTCAACATCTTCACAAATAGTAGGTGGTGATATGGTTTTAGTACCAATCGAATCCGGAGCTCGTGAGTATATCATACGATTCTCTCCTGTCTTTGGGTCAAACTCGTATAAATGCTGAACGCCTCCTCCAAGCGGGTCAAAGTTGAATACCGCTGTTTGGTAGAATTTTCCATTTTCAGCAATTACACCTCTACCAAGTCTCATCCCCTTTGCTTTAAGATTCTCTTTCCAAATCAACTCTCTTGTATCAAGATCCACAGCAAAAACATAATAAGAATTTCTTGCAATTAAAATATTTTCAAAAAGAAACATAAAAGTAATTTCATATCCGGTCAATTCATCTAAAATAAGTTCCCAGTCTTTATCCCCCGTGTCTTTATTGAATGCCATAATAGTAGGTGGATAGTCCAAATCCCCACCAATTAGAACCCACTTATCATAGTGAAGAGTATTGTCCGTACCCACTATACTTTTTTCAAAATCCATTCTTGTTGCCCATACAATTTCAAAAATTGTATCTTGCTCCTCTATGGGAGGAGAAGGCGTAATTGGATCACAACTGTCACAAGCCCAAAACAGGCTTGTGACTATCATCGTTATTATCAAATATATTGCTTGCATATTACTGCCTTTTAGGTGTTTTGAAATATTGTTTCCCTAACCCATCTTCAAAAATCTTTTTCACGGCATCCTCCATATTATCATCATTTTTCATCTGAAAATGATTAGAGCCTTCCATTTTTTGGATCTCATAATTCATACCTGGACCATTCATAGCAGATTCTGTCAGGATAAATCCGTCGGAATCTTTGGTTGTAATATGCAAAACATAATGAGGAAATTCACAATCGTACACAAAATCCGGATTACAATCGGCATCATAGCCAATATAATCCTCACATTGACCATAGTACCAATCTTCCATATAATAATCACAACCTTCTTGCACTACAAATGTTTTTCTTGCACCAATCAATTCCTGCCAAGATGGGTCAAGAGTAGGAAACCAATCTACTCCTTTTTTATATGCATCTCTGATTTCCGCAGACGGACTTAATCCAAAAAATTCCCAAAAATTACTCGCTTCTTCCTGGAAATGGATATATCGACTAACATAAAAATCCAATTGCTCAGAAACCGCAATCAAACCTTCTACGTCTGAATTAAAAGCTTTGTATAATGGCCAAGTATTCGGAGGATAAAGTACAGAGCCAATGAATCGCGGGGTTAAAGAACCATCATCCTGTCCAAACTCTATACCATAAAATACAGCCTTGTTATCTGTTGGCATTTCCGGAATACTTGATGCATTTGTTGTTGTCAACTCTTCCTCTACACCTTTCATAAAATAGCTTTGTACTAATGGAAATCCTACATCAACACTTGCCTTACAAGCAGTATTTAGAATACCACCGGCTAAACCAAAAGTAACCCCAAGCTTAGCTAATGCTCCTTCATTCGAGATTTCTTCTGCAAATGGTCCAGCTCCTAATCTGTTACAGGCAACAGTTAACATATAGTTGATCTTTTCCGGATTCTCACTTAAAGTATTAGCTGCAAAAGCTCCTTGATGCGGTGTCCCGAAAGTTATAAATCCATTATACAGAGGGAGACCTGCCTGATTTTTCAAATTTCCCATAGTTCTCGTCACTAATCCCCCCATACTATGTGCTATAATAAAGTTACGCTCTGTATTCAGTTGCCCGTTTACGTGACTTAAAATATCAGATTGTACCTTATCCGCTGCTGCTGCTAATGACTCTTGAGAAGAATTGTATTGAGGATAATAACTTCTCACTTCAAATCTTCCTTCAGGATCACCTGAAGCAGAAACGCCCCCTACATCTTCCCCTGGTTTTTGTAAACTATATTCGTTTCCCTGATAACCATGTAACCACCATACTTTACGATAAATAGTTTCGATTGAGCATCCAGTAGGAGGAATCCCATATTCATAATAGCATAAATCCGATTCATCCGGTACTCCATCTCCATCTGAATCTAAGTCTAAATAATTCGGAATACCATCTCCGTCCAGATCTCCGTCCCCTTCAACTTCATCAGGGATACCATCTCCATCAGAATCTGTAAGTACTATACCGGGGGGAGTTGTTATTATATGAGTTATAGAATCACCTGTCTCAATAGGTATTGTTACACAATCTGGTGATACCAATTCCGATTCACCAGATTCTAATTGTGCAGAAAGTTTAAAAGATATAAAGAAAACTACTATTAATATATATATTATCTTTTTCATAGCATTATTGTTTAACAAATTTAGATGAATAAATATTATTTCCTTGATGCAATTTAACATAGTACATACCTTTTGGTAGTTCATGTACATCAAGATTAATGGATACTTGATTAGGTTTGATAATTCTTGATAAAATAATACTTCCAGATATATCATATAACTGAAGATTAGATTTATTCTCATAGCCTTTAACCTTAATAATAATGTTGTCTGTAGTTGGATTCGGATAAATAAATAATCCTTTATCTGATATGAAATCCTTCGTATGTTCAGCATCCCTAAACATTAAATTTTCTTGACCACATTCATCTGTATAATTAGTAAACACTGTTTGGGTTATTACATCGTAGCAATCTCCGTTATCAAATACCTGCGGAGTTGTCTCCACTACTCTTTCCATTAAATAGGTTTTAAACTTATTATTATAAACAAAATAAATCTTTATCGTTTTAACAATTGATGACCCTTCAATTATTTGTTTTATAAATGTCTTTTCCACTATATCCCAAACCATGATAATTGAAGAATTTTTAATAATTATTAGATTGCTTGTGACATTTACTTCATAACCTTGATTTTTATATTCTTCTAATTGAGTTGGATTAGGATATGAATATTTAAGGTTATATAAAAACCCGTAAGTTCTAACATTAGTATTCCAAACCTTATAAAGTTCATTTGCAATTTCAGAGTATCCTTGTTGTAAATACTTTTCACCTGTCCTAATATTTGTTATATATTCCCCGTGGTCTGTTTTATCTATTCCTCCACCTGTCCAACCATCAGGTAAATACTTACTGTATTCCTTAAAATAGGATTTTATTCCGGTTTCATCACTCCTAATTATTGAAGGATGTGAATACCACTTAGGAAACATATTATTATGTGATACAAATATTACGTCTCTAGTTGCATTTCCGGTTTCATTGAAAAACTTATGATGCTTTTTGACGTATTTCTTCTTTTTAAATTTCAATTTGTCTAATATAGACAAAGTATTTAATTCTAAATCAGTTACAACTGAAATCCTTTCAGTGAACTCTTCTTCATAGCATAGATTATCAACATATGCGACTGATTCTACATTTTGACCGTTTAATTCAAAAACAATCAAAAATAAAAATAATATTTTCTTCATTTTTTTTAGATTTATTAACTGACCTTCAATAGGTCAAATATTTGAAAAAATAGGAAAATTTGTTATACATTATTAAATCTACAGTAAAACTTTAATCTTGAAAAAAACTATTAAAAATTTACCGTTAATTGATTTGCATATTGATTATTTGTTAACAAATTTTCGATTAAATACAGCAACTGTAATATAAAAATTTCAGATAGTTTATACATTCAATATCAAATTAGTCGATTTTAAGCTTAATCTTCATTAAATCAAATAGTTTACTGGAAATCAGTAATACCACTGGATAATAAGATTAAGCAAGTAAGACTATTTGTTAAATGATAATATTATCTAAAATGTTATATACTCAATACAAAATACCGGAAAAATCATTCTACCATAATAATGCAATTGTATAATAAAGTTATCAATTCTACATTTAAGCAAATACAATTATCAAAATGAACAAATTATTCCGATTTCTCTAGTTCAATAAACCATGTCAATTTTGATATAATCTTATAATTTTTCAACTCAACTAATAAAACGTGTTAAAATTTATTCCATTTTTATCATTTGACATAGAATTACTAAATGTATAATCCCCAACTTTTAAAATTAAATTTATTTTATGAGTTGGGGGGCTTCATTAATAATATATAGTATGAAATTATTTCTCTACAGAAAAATTAACAACTACATGCCCCTCTTCTATTTCACCCCAAACACCTTCTTTTTTAAATAAAGGATTATGATAAAGTTTGCAATTAATTGTCATTTCCAATGAATATTGGACACTATTTTCAAATTCCCGTTTCTCCACTTTGTCTATAATTATCGAACTATTGTTTTGTATTCCATATATTGTACTTATAGGAAAACCATTGCCCCTTTCACCGTGCTCACCTCTATCCACCATATACAACTCTACGATAAATTTCGTTTTACTTCTTACCAATTCATTACCATCAATAATAGATTTTAATTCATGATGCTTTATTGAAAATAATGAATCCAAAAACTCAACGGTATTTCTATTGGGATCAAAATAAGGAAATTTAATATTCAATGATTCTTTGCCGTTGGGTCTTGGGTGTCTAGGATCAAAAGCCAAAACAATTAGATATAACAAATCCGGATTTTTTGAACCTACCACCAAATTTGGAGAATCAGTAATCACGGATGAAAAAAACTTGTATTTGAAAACATAGTTCTCTATGCCATCTTTATAGCATACTTGTTGCCCGTTTATCATACCTTCAAAATAATTATCACTTTTTCCTTCCGGGCAATGCATATCCAGACTATCAAGATAGTTAGAATATGTTTCTACCAAATAAGGAGAATAGTACTTATCATCTTTTTCACAACTTGACAATACAATAAAAATTAATCCGAAAAAAAATAAATAATATTTCATAATTATTGTGTTATATTTGTTTGTGCAGAGATAGTTTCAACCTGTCCTGTACAATTGTTTGTTACTGTTACTGATGTAGTAACAGTACCTGTAGTAACACATTTTACTGTAGCAGAATTATCTTTTGAACTTGCACCTGATAGAAAATAATGTGGAGAATCAACATTCCATTCATAAGAATAAATATTATTATTTGGAGTGTTTACACTTACCGAAAAAGTATTATTAATAATTCGATTATAACCATTTGGATCTCCTTCAAATTCTAATGTCGCTGGAGGAGCTTCAACCCACAATAGATCAAATTCTCCTTCTTCGACACTCATCAACTCAAGGGAAGAATAAGAATAAATGGAAATATCTGTCGGGTCAGCTATACATGTTACCATAGCATTAAATTCCGATTCTTCTCCAGGTTGCTCCACAGAAAAAACAAGATTGGGAGTATTTGTTATTATATGTGCAGGTACTGTATTGCTGTTATTCCATTCAGTTGCATCATATTCACTTGGCCCAAAAATAGTAACCCTAAATGAATTGCAATCCAATTTTTTTGTGTAATGCCCGGTAGGTGGATCACAAATTTGTGTATTCCCTTCATCATTTCCAAACCAACTACAGCACCAATCATAGAATTCAATACCTGCATAAACTCCAATTCCTACACCAAGTAAAGCATAAAAGTTCAGCGCGGCAGCACCCGTAAGAACTACTCCGTTTAATGTCACAACTGAAGAAGCCAAAACTACAACTACTGCAGCAGTAACTACTGCCCCAACTATTACACCTAATACTATACATAATAATCCTTCTAATTTGCTGCAATCCCTCAATTCTAATGTTCCATTTTCAGTAGAAAATTTTTTATAAAAATAATTTCCTGCACCCAAAGCTAAATTAAGAAAATTATTCGTTAATTGTTTTGTTTGTGCAGACAACGTTGATCGATCAATTGCTTCTTTTTTTGATGTTATGAACGTTGTAAAGTCATCATGACTTGGATTTTGACCTAAAATAAAATCAGATAAATCACTCTTTAAACTTAATATTGTATTTTTAAATTCAATTGTTGCAATATCTCTGTTCACAATATCATCAACATAATTATCAAATCCCATTTCAGTATATTTATTAACTTCATTTTCTATTTTTTGAGTAAACTCATTTTCTTTAAAAAACTCAAGAGCTAATTCATGCGTAGATTCAAATTTATTATTTTTACCTGCAGCATTAACCAGTTGCAAAGCATATTCAAAATTACCAGCGACATCATATCCGTTTGGAAATTCAAAAGAATTTCGCAGTTGAATAGAGCTTTCTATATTATTTGATGAAATTATTTCTGGCTGATTACAAGCCAAATTCAAAATTGTAACTGATAATAATAGAGCAAATGCTTTAAACCATAAAGATTCTCTAATAAACTTAATCATAAATATTTATTTTTTTTATATCCTATTTGTTAGAAAAGGATATATTTCTTTCTCACCCCCCTACTCCTCAAACATCTACTCTACCGGAATTGCATTCACCCCAAGCACCTGTCTTGATCTTGTATGCTTGTTTCAGGGCATTTATCTGGAATCCACCGTTTTCGAGGCTTGATTTGTACAGTGATGCTTATTAAAAATTAATAATCAAAACCTGCAAATCTTAAATATTTCAGATGTGAATAATTTTCTTATTACTAAACCGGCTTCACAATCGCTATCGCGCTTGAGAGTCCTAAGTTTAGGTTATAAACATCTGTTTGCTTTGCTTCACAATTCAAACCACGTATTAAAAACGGCGGATCACACTGCATGCCGTATAGCCGGACTTTGCAGCAAATCGCCTGACTGGTTTTTGGGATGTTATATAAAATCTGTCTTTGGGATGTATAAAGTTCATTACATACATTATGTACTATAAGCCGTGTAGCCGTGTAGCCGTGTAGCCGTGTAGCCGTGTAGCCGTGTAGCCGTGTAGCCGTGTAGCCGTGTAGCCGTGTAGCCGTGTAGCCGTGTAGCCGTGTATGTAATACTGTTATTCATTCTAATATTATGTACTTTCAACAGCAAATATAAGTAACATTAGTCTTTTATCCAAATTATCCGCTGATTATTTTAGATATTTTAACATATTAAATTATGCGTTATTTTCTTTCAATTAAAATCAAAGATAATATGTATTTGATAATAATATATAAGTAAAAATCAGATATAAAACTGTTTGTTTGATATATTCAATCTGAAGAGGTGCATTTCATTTTAATTAAAAAACACTTTTTTAGAACGCAATAGTATCATCTTATGACATATTCATAAACAATTTAAAATATATTGCAAAATTTAACATAATATATTTTTAAATATAAAAATAAGTTTTTAGCTTTGTAAAATTAAATGAAAATCTAAGCTTATCAAAAAGAATTTTTACGCCAGGGGAAAATTTTTACTTACGGGTGAATACGCTGTGCTCCACGGAGCCAGGGCTATTGCTTTTCCATTAAAAAAAGGTCAAAAAATGCTTGTCAGAAATGCAAGAGGTTCCGATTTGATATGGGAAGCTCTGGATGAAAATGGTGAAGTTTGGTTTGATGCTCAAATTTCGCTATATGATTTCTCCGCGATTAAAACCTCCGATGAAGAAATCGCAAAAAAGCTTCAAAAGATCTTAAAATCTGCCGTAAGACTAAATTCTGAATTTCTTTCTACCTGGAGTGGATTCAAAGTCGAAACCCAATTGGAGTTTCCTCTCAATTGGGGTGCAGGCAGCAGTTCTTCTTTGATTGCAATGATCGCTGACTGGGCTTATATCAATCCTTTTCATCTGCATTTTGCCATTTCCGAAGGATCAGGATATGATATTGCTGCAGCAAAAGCTAATGCTCCGATCATGTATCAAATCAAAGAGGACGAAATTCATTATAGCGAATTTGATTTTAATGCCAATTATACTAAAAATCTTTATTTTGTCCATCTGGGAATAAAACAGGATACCGATAAAGAGATCAAACAAAACGGACACAAATTTGCTAAGAAACAGGATGTTGTTGAAAGAATATCGGATATAAGCAAAACTATTACTACAAATAAATCATTTGTTAAATTTACAGACCTGATAGCTGAACATGAAGAATTGATTGCCGGAGCAATAGACAGAAAGCCAATAAAAGAAGAAAGATTTAAAAATTTTAACGGAACAATTAAATCTCTTGGCGCATGGGGTGGTGATTTCATTTTAGCAGCTACCAATGAAGGTGAAGATTATGTTCATAAATATTTCAAGAAAAACGGACACAACACTATTTTGAAATTTGATGAAGTAGTAATTTAACAAAAACTGATACCCTGCTGTCTATTTTCTAATACTTTTTAATAAATTACCTTATGAAGATCTTTTATGCTATTGCTGTTTTGTTTTTTCTTAGCTCCTGCAGTACTTCTCATTCATTTTTTTTATCCAAAAATCATAAAATAATAAAATCAATCCATCATTCCGATATTTTAAAAAATGAATTTACCGGATTTGTTTTATATGATATTGAAAAAAGTGATTATATAGTAAATTACAATGGGAATAAATTTTTCACCCCTGCTTCCAATACTAAATTATTCACTTTTTATACTTCCTTGAATATACTTAATGACTCTTTACCTCTGTTAAAATATTACTCAGTAAACGATTCTCTGATATTTTGGGGAACAGGTAAT
>JALVEG010000361.1 GCA_027031145.1 Saprospiraceae bacterium
GAGCTTTATCTAATGCCTGTGTGTTTCCTTTAATTATGGCATTTTTTATTTTATAATCTGTAAAACCATATCGGGCAATTTGTGCTCCAAGGTCTTGAAGTGTTTGAGGTGAGTTTGATCCATGCGTTCCCAATAACGTTGGAGATTGAGCGTTTATACATATTGCTTGAAGTACTATTGCAAATATAATAATGCTATTTTTCATATTTAGTTAGACTAATTTATCAGAAAATGGTTTAATTGAGTTGGTTACGGCAAATTGTATAGCTAGTGGCGGGTTTTGAAACATAATTTATTCTATATTCGGTAATATTTTTTTTGTCCATAACTTCAATTATTCTATTACTCAGCCCATGCTTTATGAGCCTTTATTGTACTAAATCTGCTTAAAATATAGTTATGAAACAAAAATCGAGCTTTACCAATACTATTAAAGTAGTCTAAAAAATTTATCTCAGTACAATAATATATCTACAATTATTGTCCAATAACTTACATGTGGTTGAGTAATCATCTTTGTCCAAAGAGTTTCCAAATATTTGTGCAATTTCTATTTTTCTCATTTTCTTTGAATTACTCGGGCCATTTTAATCTAAGCCGCCTATTCGATTAGCATTTGTTATTATTTCAATCAATTCTTTATTTAATCTTTCTTTTTCTTTATATTTTTCAAAATCAATCTTTATATCAGGTTTTAGCCTTTGATTACAATTATCTTTATTCGCTCCGATATACTCATACTTCTTGAACGATACTCCTCCTTGAAGTTCTGAATTTGGCAGATGTACCGGTATTTTATCAATAAAACCGCAATACGGTTGTCCAATGGCTTCTCCGATAATATGTCCTCTATTGACATATCTAAAGGCGACTACAAAATCAGCGGCAGCCGAATAGGTATTCGAGGAAGTCAAGACATAGACATTTCCGTTAAATGAATTTTCAACGGGTTTTAAATATTCATCTTCAAGTTGTAGTTCTGTAATTGTTCCATTCTTTTTGAATAATAATATTCTTCCCATTTTGGAAAAATATGCAAACGGATACAAAGGGTATAAATACCATTTAATAAATCTTTTTCTTATATATTTTTTTTCAGGTTTGGACGTTTTGATAAAATATTTTTGATTAAATCTGTATTTTTCAACATTGACATAAGGTAATAGCAAAGCTCCGTAATAAGAATTTCCTCCTCCGTTATTTCTTACATCAATTATCAGATTATTTACTTTTTTCATTTTAATATCATTAAAAACACTATCCAGGAAATGAATGTATCGTTTTTTATGTATTCCTGAAAATGAATTTATCGTTAAAACCCCAACGCTGTCAGCAATATAAGTGAATGAATATTTTTTCCGTTTCACATATTTTTTTCGTTTGGATAAAGTTACCGGTTTAGTCAGCCTGTTTCCGTTTCTCTTGATATTTAGCGAAATAGTATCAGTAAAACCATATCCCATAAACAGATAGTATGAGAAATATTTTTCAATTTCTTTTATTTTTGGTGTATTGATATCACCGATAACAAGTTTTTTTAGTTTTAATAATTTGTTTGTCGGGATATTATTGATTGAAAGAATATTATCATTGTCTTTAAGTTGTGATGTTACCGGATTTTTTACAAATATTTTATCGCCGGTTATTCTGATTTCAAATGGTAACTGTGTTTTTTCCGCATAATACAAATTCCTCAGATTTTTAGATAAATAAACATTCGTATGCCCATCACCTATCAAATTTGCAAGAACTGTCATTTTACGTGAAAAGTTATCAATTGAAATGCTGTCGTTTATATTCTCTTTTTCCTTTGAGATAATTTTATCCAAATCATCTTTTGATATGCTGAAATACAAATTAGGATGTATCTGTTCCGCTTGATCAAAAAAGAAATCAATATCATTTATCGCTTCTTGACGACTAATATATTTCTGAGAATTACTTTTTGTTATAATTCCTAAAAGTAAAATTAATATAAATATGTTTTTTTTCATTCTAATAATATTTGATTTGATTTGTACCGAATTGTCCTGCCTGAATTATTGGATTTACTGTCTTTAATATCCATTTTTGCCAAAAACCCCAAGGAAAATATCATTTTACATTTTAGTTCTAAAAAAACAACAATCCAAGCGACTTTTACTCGAGATTCACAAGCCATTGAACCTTTAATTTTAGCCCAAAAAAGTAAAAATTAAGCATTGAGAGTTGAAAATATTCAGCCTTAACTTTCAAAGCAATTAATTCAAGAGCCTTTACCCCGAAATTAGACCGAAAATTAGCAAAATTAGTCTAAACATCAAGGATTTAAAGAGCAAAATCACTATTTTTCACGTTAAAACCCGAAATTTCAGCAATTTTAGCCGAATCTAAATGAGCGTTTGCTATTTTTTAATATATGATTTTTGCTTAGTTTTAGGTTTTTGCGCAATCTGACGGTCGCAGTTCAGTATAAGCGTATTGCGGGTTTTTAAAGTACCTCACTTTCAATTCACATCAAATCATATAGTAATTTTGATGTGTCGATAAGCATTGCATACCCGACCATTATTTCATCTTTTTCTTCGGTAAGAATTATTCCTATCGGTTGATTATCATTTTCATCATTTACTTCCTTTTCAT
>JALVEG010000362.1 GCA_027031145.1 Saprospiraceae bacterium
ATGCATTGATAATTGTTCCATTACTTTGTTTCCGATACCTCTTTTAGGATAATTTACTATACGCTTGAAAGCTTCATCATCCTTGGGGTTTACTACCAATCTCATATAAGCAAGGATATCTTTTATTTCTTTTCTTTGGTAGAAAGACATTCCACCGTAAATTCTATAGGGTATATTTGATCTTCTTAGATATTCTTCAAATATTCTTGATTGAGCATTTGTTCTGTACAAAATAGCTATTTCTGAATTCTTGAGATGATTTCTCATCTTGTGTTCAAGAATAAGATCTATGATCTTTCTTCCCTCTTCTCTGTCTGTCAATGCTTTGAAGATTTTTATTTTAGAACCGCCTATTTGTTCGGTCCAAATCTTTTTTCTGATCTGTTTTGTATTATTTAATATCAATTTATTAGCTGCCTGAACAATATAATTGGTTGAACGATAATTTTGTTCCAGTTTAAATGTTTTAACATTTGGATAGTCATTTTGGAATTGAAGAATATTTTCTATCGTAGCACCTCTGAATGAATAAATACTTTGAGCATCATCACCTACGATGCAAATATTGTTAGGACTTCCTTCATAATTGATAAAAAGTTTAACAATTTCATATTGAAGATGATTTGTGTCCTGAAATTCATCTACCATAACATATCTGAACAGCTTTTGATATTTTTCCCTGATATTATCCGGATTACTATATAATAATCTGAACATTTGCAATAGAAGATCATCAAAATCCATAGCTCCTGCCCTTATACATCTGTCATAGTACTTTTGATATATTTCGTGGATCATTGGCATTCGTTGCATTCTGTCATAAAGCAACAGCTCTTCATTGGCAGCATATGCTTTTGGTGTAATCAGATTGCTTTTGGCTTTGGATATCCTGGCGCGAATTGTTGCAGGATTATAAATCTTTGGATCAAGATTCATAGATTTAAGTATCTCCCTGATAAGGCTTTTGGTATCATCAGCATCATAGATAGTGAAGTCATTGGGATAACCTATCCGGTGAGCTTCAACTCTGAGTATCCTTGCAAATATAGAGTGAAAAGTTCCCATCCAAACCTTATAAGCATCAGATCCGACTTTGGATTCTATCCTTTCTTTCATCTCTTTTGCAGCCTTATTGGTAAATGTGAGTGCTAGAACATTCCATGGAGCTATTCCCAGATTTAATAAATGAGCTATTCTATATGTTAAAACCCTTGTTTTACCTGAACCCGGACCGGCAATTACCATTACAGGACCTTCGGTTGTCTCGACTGCCTGACGTTGAACACTGTTTAATTCATCTAAATATGAAAAATCTCTATTTTGCATTTTAAATTGTCTGATTTGTTTGCTTAAGATTATTGAAAAATATTATCAGTTAAATTACTCATGTCCTTTATTGTAAACTCTCCATACAGATATTAACAGTCTTATTGGTAAAATTATACTTGTAATCACTGCAATAACACCAAAGAAAATATATTCTCCAAAAATATAATCACCTAAAGAATATTGTTTCTCTAATGGAAGATGTTGCAAATTGGCATATTTGCCGTATTCCTGATAGAAATCAATAAAATCATTCAGAGCCATATAAGAATAAATAGCTACAAAAATAGCAATAGGCATCAGAATGAGTTTTATAATTATTTTGTTTTCAATAAATGTATGTTTTAGTAAGAATATATATCTCATAAATACAATTCCAACAATAATAAACAATATATTATTGAAGTAAAACTGATAATCAACCTGATTGGCATAAATTTGCCACAGGATTACAGCTATGAAAATAACGGTAAAAACAACCCAGGCTATAGAAGTTGATAATTTTGTTTTAAATGAGATATTCACTTTATATATTTTTAAGAATTTTACTATTTAGCGTCTGCAAGAAAACAAACACTATTTCTGAACCAAATTCAATTGATTGCAAAAGTAATATAAATTTGTATTTTTTCTATATTTTATAAATAAATAAAAAAAGGGATGTGATTTTGAGCAATAATAAGTAATGTATCTACTCAGGCAGTGTGCTTATTAAATAAAATGCACTTCTGAGTAGTTACCTTGTATTTTATAACTTTAAACTGTTTTAAACTGTTATTTTTTCTTAGTCAGATCCAAAGATAAAGAAAATATATGTGAGTATAAGACACTTGATAAATTACCGACATTAGATAAAGCATAATCGATGTGCAATCGGTTAAGTTTTAATCCGATACCGATATTCGGCTGAATTTCGAATGATTTTTGAGAAATATTTGCAGGGTTTATAATTTTTTGTAAATTCCCAAAACCACCTCTAAGATAAATTTTTTGCTTAAATCCAAGTTCAATGCCGAATGCGGGAGCTATCTCAATAAAATCGGAATTGAAAACAGATTGTTTTCTGCCGTCAGTTGTTAGGTTTGCATCGAATTCCACCAGATAGGAAAAGTCTTTTTTCTCACCTCCAAAACCTCCTTCATAAGCAATACCGGCAATAACTTTCGGTAAAGCATATTCTATACTGCTCAAAGGAATATCATTGCCTGTTTGAAGAAATACATCTTTCTCTTCATCGGTGAAATTGAATGACCACGCAGTAAAAGTAGAAGTAATATCTCTTC
>JALVEG010000363.1 GCA_027031145.1 Saprospiraceae bacterium
CTTGAAATTGAAGCAAATCTTCTTGATCATACTGAAAACTGGTTTACTAAAAAAGATTCTTCCGGCAATTTAAAACCTTTTGAATATGAGCTTCATGCAAAATCTTTAAATGCTGTTTTAGATATAGATATGTCTGTAATTAAACATCCGTTAATTTTGGTTGATACAGGATACCTATATCAAGGTATAAATAATTATACTTATTATTATTCATTTACAGGAATTGACATAAATGGGTATCTTACTTTAAACAATAAAAAAGAAAAAGTATCTGGAATAGGCTGGTTTGACAAACAGTATGGAAATTTCCATCCGGAAGTTCGGGAAAAATATGAATGGTTTAGCATTCAACTATCAAATAATATGGATATAAATGCTTGGAATATCTTTACTACAGATAACAAATTACCGTCAAATTCAACATATAGGTTGTTTAATTGCTATATTAATGATAGCACGTTTTTTAATACTTATAATTTTGATATTGAACATAAAGCTTATTTTTATTCCCCCGATTCTTCAAGAATATATGGTAAAAAATTCAGATTAATTGAAGATTCCCTGGGTATTAATCTGGATATTTCCATTCAGAATCCTAATTGTGAACCAACATTTCCTTTCCCTTTTTATGAAGGTCCTATTTCCATTCAAGGTACTGTTAATGGTAATAATGTAACCGGTAAAGGATTTGGCGAATTGCTACATTACTATCAATTTCCGGAGTTAGAACTTATTGAACCATCAGGTTATTGGGATTATAAAATACCTATTCAATGGAATTTAAAAAATCCGGATGAAGGCAGACCTTTAACTTATGATCTATTAGTAAAAAAACAAGGTGACAATGAGTTTAAATACCTGAAAAAAGGCTTGACCGATAATTATTTTGATGTTGACACTTCTGAATTATCATTAAATACAGGATATTATTTTATGGTTACTGCAGCATCCGTAGATTCATTTTTGACAGATACTATTGTTTCCGATGGATATTTCAAACCCAATTTGGTAGCAGATAACTATATTCCGGATAATATAATTGTTTCACCTAATCCTTTTTCAGATAAACTCTTGGTCAAAATGATTTCAAATACTTTTGAAGGTGGAAAATTAGAGCTGTTTTCTACGGAAAGTAAAGATGTACTCAGTAAATTGATCAACAATAATACATCTGAGGTATTACTTAATACAAGTAATCTAAAGCAAGGGATTTATATACTTAAACTCTCAAATAGAAATAAGTTTTTTATCAAAAAATTAATAAAAGTAGTAAAAGAATAAAAATGTTATGTTTCAACGTATTTCATTTCGTTTTTACTAAATATTTAATCTGAGTAGCTACTGATTCTATGTTAATTATAAAATGAGTTGCACACAAGGAAACCATTATTTGCAATAAAAAAATAAAGGATTTACCATAAATAATAAGAATAGGAAAAATATACCGTTTATATTTACAGTAAATAAAGTTCAGAATTGAAAATATTAGATAAATATATTATTAAAAGTTTCCTTTCTCCATATCTCATATCATTTCTGATAGCTGAGTTTGTATTAGTGATGCAATTTATGTGGAAATACATCGATGAGTTTGCGGGTCGGGGTTTAACACTATTTGATTTTTTACATTTGCTTTTCTATTACAGTATTACCGTTGTCCCGATGGCAATACCCATAACCATTCTTATTTCTTCGGTAATGGTATATGGAAACTTATCTGAAAAATATGAATTATCAAGCATGAAATCTGCAGGAATTTCTTTATTGAGAATTATGCTTCCGGGATTTATCATTGCTGTTTTAACATTTATTCTTTCAATTTCAGTTTCCAATTATTTTAAACCCAAATCAGCGTATAAGTTTCTGGAGATTTTTACCACAATAAAAAGAAAGAAACCTACATTAAACATCAAAGAAAAGGTCTTTAATAAAGATTTTAACGGTTATGCAATACAAGTCAATAAAAAACATAAAGACGGAAGGCATATTGAAGACATTAAAATATATAATTATACTGATCGTACAAGAGAAAATTTTAATATAACCACAGCAAAAAACGGAGAGATATTTACCACTGAAGATGGGAAATATTTCCTGATGAAACTTTATGACGGATATCAGTATGTTGAAAAAAAGAATACAGGGAAAAGCAAAAAAAACAAAACATATCCTTTGATGAGGACTCATTTTGATGTATTGGAGAAAGCATTTGATATGGCAGAGTTTGAGAAAAGAGGATCGGGACATTTCTTCACAAAAAGAAGAGATTTGATGAACTCTCTTCAATTGATTACTGAAATTGATACTTTTAATAATAAAATAAAAAGACAGAAAGCCAGAATTAAACCAACTTTCACAAGAATATTAGACGATGAATTTATTCCGAAAAACAATAATTCAACAAAAGATTCGAAAAAGATTGCAGATAATAAAAGATTGCGGATGAAGCAATTGAAACTCAAAGAAAATATATCATCCGTACAAAAGGCACAAAGTAAAAAAACATATAGCAATACATACAAGCAAAAAGATAATCCTGATTATAGCAAAATTACATCATTTGTAGATCTGTTTGTTGACAGAAATGATGAAATAATTCAATCTGCGACAGAATCCATAAACTATGAGAAAAACAGGATGATCAGCAGTTTAGCCAGTATTAAAAGATTCAAAACTTATAGGGATTATTGGATTTTAGGATTAAATCAAATATACAGTTGGGCTTTTATTTGTTTGGTATTTTTATTTATCGGTGCACCGCTTGGTTCGATTATCAGAAAAGGAGGCTATGGGTATCCTGTTTTGTTTGCGATTTTATTCTTCACCATATTTATTTTATTAAGTATTTCAGGAGAAAAATTGAACAGAAGCGGATTTTTCAATCCGGTAATAAATGCCTGGTTACCTGTCATTGTTCTTCTGCCTGTCAGTATATTTTTTACTATTAAAGCTTTAGCAGATTCTAAGATATTAAACATTACGGAATTAAGTTCCAAGTTATTCAGAAAAAACAAAGCAGAAAACGCCGATGAATGAATTTTTAAAACACCTAAAAAGTAAAAGATTATATTTTGGTTTATATCTGGTATTTTTAATAATTGCCTTAATACTAACTTTTTCAGAGACTAAAGGATTTGGTGTTTTTTGGTTTGACAACCATAGAAATAAGGAACTGAATATTTTTTTTGAAGCAGTAACTAAACTGGGAGAATATTACGTTTTCATTTTCTTTTTTCTTTATTATTTATATAAAAAATCAAGAGTTTCTTTTTCCATCGCATCATTAGGAATCATAATGCCGTTAATTTCTTATGCTTTAAAATCGTATTTCAAACATCCACGACCAATCACATATTTTTATAAGTATTTAAAGAATGTTAATTTTAAAGGAATAGAAGATGCGCATTACCATACGGGCCATAATAGTTTTCCTTCAGGACATACTTTTGCTGCTTTTGCTATATTTACATTACTGATGTTAGTATCGGAAAATAAGAAATCTCAAATCACTTATTTATTATTGGCTGTATTGACAGGACTCTCAAGAATTTATCTGGCTCAACATTTTATTGAAGACGTTGCTTTCGGCTCATTCCTGGGAATAATTATGGCTCTTATCATTTATTATCTGTTTTATATTATATGGAAAAACAAGACTTTTCTTGATATTAACTTGTCATCATTGAAAAACAAAAAAAATAATAATTCTTAAAGATTGTTATTCTTTTATGACATTTTTTATATTTTTACGCACGAAAAAACTAGACAGTGACTATTTTATAGTTTAATTTTTATTAATAATTAAATACAAAATCTATGAAAAAATCAATTTTATTGCTTTTCGTTTTATTTTCATTTTCACTTAATGCGCAGGAATTGTGGTTTGATGCCGGAATCAAAGGAGCATGGGGACCAACATTGTTGATGAATAAAAATGCAATGTCTGAATCATATTTAAACCAGCAAGTTAGTACAGGTTTTGGATACGGTGCCAAATTTGCTGTCAATTTTGGTTATATCCACGGGATCACATTTGATCTTATGGCTAACACTGCACATCAGGAATACAAAGTCACTGATAATAAATATACTCCGGTTGATGTTAAATGGAAGACTTATGATCTTTATGTTTTATACAGATTGTATAGAACAATAAATTATATGGAAATAGGTCCAAAATTTTCTAAAGTTGTAAGTTTCAGAAACAATGATGTTGATTCAAAGCAGTTTTATGTTGATAATTATCCATCAGCTGTTTTAGGTTTTGGTTGGTATGTTTTCGGTAATAAAGCTTTTACAGGAACACTGGGTATCAGAATCGAATATGCACTTAATGATATTTTAAGTACGGAAGGAAAAGATAATGGTTATCCTGTTAATCCGTACAAGACTGAACCATATAAGACATATACAGCTACAAATCCGCTTATTGCGCAACTATCATTTGAATTGAATTGGGGACTTGGATATTTTGCTAAAACAGCATGTGGAGAAAGAAAACATTTTTTCTCATTTTGATTTAGTGCAACTAATCAGTTAGAATCATTTTGATTTTTTATAACTTTATTTGAACTAAAATAATTAAAGTTGTGTTGTTAAATTGACAAACCATTTATATTTAATTAAACAAAAAAAATTAATTATGGGACTTTTTTCTTTTTTAAAAAATGCAGGAGCAAAAGTATTCGGACACAAAGCTGAAGAAAATGACGAATCTGCAAAAATTGATAAAATCATAGCTTTAAAAGAAGCTGTTTTAGGTTTAGGATTGGAAATCAAAGATTTTGATGTTGATATTGACAAAGATACTGTAAAAGTATCAGGAACTGTTGAATCACAGGATGTCAGAGAAAAAGTGATATTAGCATTGGGAAATGTTAACGGTGTGGCAACAGTTGTTGATGAAATCGAAGTAGTTGTTCCTGAACCGGAAGCTGTTTTTTATGAAGTTAAGAGTGGCGACTCTTTATCAAAAATAGCTAAAGCGCATTATGGTAATGCAATGAAGTACAATGTTATCTTCGAAGCAAATAAACCGATGTTAAAAGATCCTAATCTTATTTATCCTGGTCAGGTATTGAGAATACCTCCTTTGAAAGAAGAAGATTAATCGATTAAAAATATTATTTATAAAGAGTTTGCAGTTTGCAAACTCTTTTTTTTTTGGCTAATTTATATTTGTTTTTTACCTTATTTTCAGTTTGAAACCTTATTAATCCCCCGCTGGCGGGGGTTTGGGGGTGGACTTTGTAAAAAATAATTTTGATTCAAGTTTCCATTATGCAAATGTTAGGTGTTTTCCACCCCTCCGTTGTTCAACGGAGTGTTCCACCTTTTTCCCCCGCTGGCTAGAGATTAGCGCCCGTTTCAAATACACTTCACTATAAATAAAATAGTATATATAAATTAGTTTCCTGACAACAAACTCTTTTTTTTGTTTATAGTCTGTCCGAAAACACAATATTTTAGCAAAAAATCAGTTGCTCTATTATTAAAAACGATATAGATGAATAGTTATATAAAGCCTTCTTTATTTTTTTCTTTTTTAGTATTGGTTCTTTTTGGTTCCTGTACCAAGAATAAAGATTTGAATAAAAAAGTACAAGGCCACTGGGTTATAAATAATGCTGCAAGAAACGGAAGGATAACATATACTCTGGAAGGAGCATATATCAAATTATATAATAATAATTCCCTTGAAACAAATATATCTGGCAATCCTGTTAAAACCAATTACATTTTTAAAGAAAATATTCTTGTCCCGGACAGCTTTCTATCCGACATTTTCGTTGATAAAGTAAATATGGATACTTTGTGGTTGCATATGACAATAAGTGACAATTTGTTTTCTTTACAACTTCTTAATAAATCAGAAAATGAAAAAAATATACATTATTAATCTTTTTTTAATTCTTTTTTCCCTTTCCACTAACAATATTTTTGGTCTTGATATCAGTATAACACACTCAACTTTTCAATATAAAAACACAAAATATATTGAATTGTATATCCAGGTAATCGGGAATACGGTAAAATACAGGGAAGAAAACGATTTGAAGCAAGCAAAGGTTGATTTTACGGTTTTGATAAAACAGGGAGATAAAATAGTGAATTTTGATAAATTCACTTTAACCGGTCCAAAGTCTAAAAACATCAAAGATTTTATTGGTATTAGAAGATTTAAAGTGAAAAAAGGAGAGTATATTTTGGATATTACTGCAAAAGATGTCTATGACGAAAACAATATTTTCAAATACAATAACAGTTTCTCAGTAGATCTTAATGAAAATGATATTTGCATTTCGGATATTCAATTACTTGCAAAGATAAAAAAAAGTAATGAAAGCAATAACCCGTTTGTAAAAAACGGATATTATCTCGAACCCGTTTTATTCCATTATTTACCAAAAGATATTGATACTTTAGGCTTATATCTTGAACTTTACAATTTGAATAAAACAAAAAACGAAAAATATGTTGTACTGACTGTCAATAAGGGATTTAAAAATGACGGATTTAATACACAAATTATAAAACAAAAAATAGATATTGAAAATAAAACCATTTATCCGGTATTAACTAAAATGAGTATTAAAGGACTTCAATCAGGAAATTATCATTTAAAAGTTGATCTGTTTAGCGATAAAAATCAGTTGTTAGCTTCCAAATATACAAATTTTCAAAGAAGTAATCCTGTTGAAAATGCCAAAAGTAATTATGCATCTACCGGTTTTAAAAATTCATTTGCCAATAAAATGCCTGAAGACAGTATTTATTATTCACTAAAAGCAATGGTTCCGTTGATGGAGTCAAGCAACTCTGTATCTATCAATAATATAATCTCATCAAAAAACACTAAAGCGGCAAGATATTTTTTATGGAGATACTGGTATGAAAAAAACAATATCGATCCTGCCGGAGCATATTCAGAATATATGAAATATGCTAAAGCAGTGGACAAAAAGTTCAGATCTCAATTAGGCTATGGTTTTGAAACAGACAGAGGATATATTTATTTGAAATACGGAATGCCATCTGAAATAATAACGAGGGAGAGTGAGCCTACTGCCCCACCCTATGAAATATGGTTTTACGACAGGATAGAACAAGATGATCAGAGACGCGTTAAATTTATCTTTTATATACCCTCACTTGCTCATAATGATTTTGTACTTTTGCATTCCAATTGTCGTGGAGAAAAGAAAAACCCGACATGGTTTTACGAATTATATAGTAAAAGAAATGATTCTAATGTAAGAAATGTCAAACAAAGTCAAATTGAAAGTTTTTATGAAGAATTAAAAAACAGTTTTGATAATAATGCTGTTAGATTGTGGGAAGAATTAAAATAACTTTCATAATTAAATAAGGAATCTCAAAGCGATTACATTTATCAAATTAAAGAAAACACAGATGATAATATATAGAACCGGTATTTTTTTGTTATTGCTTTTTTCGTTCATTGATCTGAATAGTCAAAATGTGATATTAAGAGGAAATATTTACGATAAAGAATCGGGAGAAGCCATAATATACAGTAGTGTGGTACTGGAGAATACTAAATTTCAAACATCCACGGATTTGGATGGTTTTTTTACCATATCCAATATTCCACCAGGCGATTATTCACTGCAAATAAAATATCTCGGATACAAACCATATAAGGAATCCATAAAGTTAAAATCAGGTATTGTATATAAAAAGATCTTTCTGGAACCTGAAGGCATTACTTTAAAGGCAATTGATATTACTGCTCATAAAGAAAGGAGAAAAAGTGAAACTCAGATCTCAAAATTACAAATTTCCCAAAAACAACTTCAGTCTTTGCCTTCGATAGGAGGAGAAGCCGATATCATTCAATATCTTCAAATGGTTCCAGGTATTATTTCTACCGGTGATCAGGGAGGACAATTATATATTCGCGGAGGCTCTCCTGTTCAGAATAAAATAACTCTTGACGGGTTGACAATTATTAATCCATTTCATTCGATAGGTGCTTTTTCGGTATTTGAGTCAGAGGCAATACAAAATGTTGATGTTCTTACAGGAGGATTCAATGCTGAAAACGGAGGCAGAATATCTGCGATAGTGAACATTAAAACCAAAGACGGAAATAAAAAACATTTTGGCGGGAATATTGGTATTAATCCTTTTCTGGTAAAAGCTTCAATCGAAGGTCCAATTATTCCCTTAAAGAACAACAGTGATTTTAATGCATCTTATCTTTTATCTGCGAAAAAATCTATCATAGATAATACTTCCAAATATCTATATCCATATATCGGGAAAGAAGATTCTATTGGGCTCCCGTACTTGTTTCAGGATCTTTATGGTAAAATATCCATTAATCTTGGTGGTGGCAGCAAGGTCAATTTATTCGGTTTCAATTTTACCGATACTTACGACAATCCAAAGATAACCAAACTCGGATGGGAGAATACCGGAGGAGGTATGAACTTCAGGATAATACCCGGATCCAGTAGTTTGATCATTGATGCTTTGTTCGGATATTCCAATTATTCAACAGAGATCATCGGTTTGGATGCCCGAAAAAGATATAGTCAGTTAAAAGATTTCACGGGAAAATTCAATTTTTCATATTTTGCCAATGATTTCAAAGTGGAATATGGAGTTGAAATAAATACGGTTCACACGGATTTTTCATTTGATAATATATTCAAGCAATCTATCAGGGAATTTCAAAATACAACCAATTTGAGTGGATTTTTAAAATTCAGGAAGAAATGGACTGATTTTATTTTAGAACCTGGAGTCAGAGTAAATTATTATGCTTCACTTGGTGATGTGAGTTTTGAACCACGTTTGAGTTTCAAATACAATATCAATGACAATGTAAGAATTAAGGGTTCGGGAGGCAAATACACTCAAAATATTATAAGTACGACCAACGATTTGGATGTTGTAAACTACTTTATCGGTTTTGTATCCAGTCCTGAAGAAAATGTTTATTCATTTTTGGAAAATGGCTATACAAAGGATAAACTTCAAAGTGCTTATCATGGTGTAATGGGGTTGGAATATGATCTTTTGCAAAATCTTGAATTCAATATTGAAGGATATTATAAATATTTTGATCAGTTGGTTGTTATCAACAGAGATAAAAGAAAGGTAATGGATCCAAATTATGTTGTAGAAACAGGAAAAGCTTATGGTATGGATTTTACAGCAAAATATGAATTGAAAAACCTGTATTTATGGTTGACATATTCGCTTGGATTTGTAGATAGAAATGACGGGAAACAAATATATCCCACTGTATTTGACAGAAGGCACAATATCAATATATTTACCAATTACAATTTTGGGAAAGATTATTCATGGCAGGTAGGAATACGATGGAACATGGGTTCCGGTTTTCCATTTACTAAAACACAGGGATTTTACAATCAGATATTTTTCAATGATGGTCTGGAAACCGATTATACTACCACAAATGCTGAAGACCTTGGTATAATTTATTCTGATATCAGAAACGGAGGACGACTACCCTATTATCACAGATTGGATCTCTCATTGCAAAAGACTATCAATTTCTCCAAACGGGTAAAAGCGGAAATCAATGCAAGTATAATAAATGTATATAACAGAGCTAATATATTTTATTTTGACAGGATTAGATATACCAGAGTAAATCAATTGCCGGTATTGCCCTCACTGGGAATGAAATTTAAGTTTTAAATTGACCAAAAAGATAAAATATGAACTGGTTTGATGTTTTGGGACTAATAGGAGTATCTTTCATTGTTATGGCAT
>JALVEG010000364.1 GCA_027031145.1 Saprospiraceae bacterium
GTATTGTTATAATACTAATCATTTCTTATCGCTCATTTTTGATATTAAAAGAAAAAGATTTAATAATTTGGTTGCCGTTACTGGATTTTTTAATGTTTGTTTACTACTTTTTTATGGGAATTTATTATTTTTTTGCTGCTAAAAACAAATGGAAATGAGAGAAGATATCATTTATAAGTATTTTGATAATATAACGGATTTTCAAAAAGAAAAGATCAAAAAGCTCTATGATCTGTATGTGGACTGGAATAGTAAGATAAATGTAATTTCCCGAAAAGATATTGACAATCTATATCTTCATCATGTGCTTCATTCTTTGTCAATATTGAAATTTTATAGTTTTAATGAAGGATCAAAGATACTGGATATTGGTACAGGTGGCGGTTTTCCCGGAATTCCATTGGCTATTTTACTTGAAAACTGTGATTTTACATTGATAGACGGCAAAGCAAAAAAAATAAAAGTAGTAAATGAAGTTGCAAATTCTCTTGAACTGAATAATGTCAAGGGTCTTCATCAGAGAGCTGAAGAATTTAAGGAAAAATTTGATTTTGTAATCACTAGAGCTGTAGCAACAATAGATAAATTGAAAATGTGGTCTCATCCTTTGTTGAAAAGAAAAAATACAGGACCTATGCCTTCAGGTTTATTTGCATATAAAGGTGGAAAAATCAATGATGAATTAAAACTTCTGGACAAAGATGACTATTATGAATTGAATGATATTCATGAAGCTATACCCGAAAGTTATTTCAAAGAAAAACATATTATTTATTTGCAAAGGTGAATTTTTAAGAAAAATAGACTTAATTTTGTATTTTAACGGATGTATTTCATTTTTTCGCATTGCGGGTTGTGTTCTCTATAGGTTGCCGAGCTTGTCGAGGTATAGGAGTTAGAGGCAGAGTGAGGAAAAAGCGAAAAAAAGAAATGCAAACATTTTAAAGGTTAAGATATGAAACATTTAAAAATAAAAGTTATAGGTAAGGTGCAAGGGGTATGGTTCAGAGCAAGTACTAAAGACAAAGCGGATGAACTGGGATTGCATGGATATGTAAAAAACGAACCTGACGGATCGGTATTTATTGAAGTTTCAGGAGCTGAAAAATTGATTGAAGATTTTCTAAAATGGGTTAAAAAAGGTCCCGAATTGGCAAGAGTGGATGAATTGATAGTAGAAAATAATGATAAAGAGTATTATGATGGATTTGTAATTAAAAGATAGTTTTTGTAATAAATTGTTTTTTTTAACCACTTAGATCACTAAGGGTTCACTAAGGTTTTCACTAAGGGAATAGCTCTAAGTGATTTCTTAGTGTTAGCTCAAGTGTTCTTAGTGGTAAATAATACCCAGACAAAAATAAGGACAAATAAATATAAAATAAAAACAGATGAAACAAATAATCGCACCATCGATATTAGCCGCTGATTTTTCCAATCTTTCTGCTGAAATGGAAATGATAAACCGGAGTAGGGCGGAATGGGTACATATAGATGTGATGGATGGTGCTTTTGTGCCTAATATAACTTTTGGAGCTAAAGTAATAAAAACTATTCGCGGGCTCACGGATAAAATACTGGATGTTCACATGATGGTCGAAAAACCCGAAAGATATTTTGATGATTTTAAAAATGCAGGTGCGGATATTATCACTGTCCATCTTGAAGCCAGCCCCAATTTGCACAGAAGCCTCCAAAACATAAAAGATATAGGATTGAAAGCCGGAGTTGCTATTAATCCTCATAGTAATGTGATGCTTCTCGAAGATGTTTTGAATATAGCGGATCTGATATTGATTATGTCTGTAAATCCCGGATTTGGCGGGCAATCATTTATCGAAAGAACTTATGAAAAATTAAGGATTCTCAAAAAAATGCTCAAAGAACAAGACGTTGATCCTTATGTTGAAGTAGATGGTGGCGTCGGATTGGAAAATGCGGCAAAACTATTGGAAGCGGGTGCAAATGTATTGGTATCGGGAAGTGCGGTATTCAAAGCCAAAAGCCCTATTAAATATATTGATAAAATGGTAAATGCTTAAATGATACCAAATAATTTCGAAACCGTTAGGTTATTTCATCATAAGCCCTTACTATAAAAAAGAACTTCTCCGCTCAATCTGTCTTGCATTTCAAGTTTTTTCTCATTTAGTTCCAATATCTCATATTTGGAATCGCCCTCTTCCTGATTTTCCGTGTTGTGAAACCAAAGATATCTTCCGTCAAACCATATACGATAATTGGCAACCGGATCGGCTTCTTTATATTGTTGTTTGATAAGCCCCGTTATTATAAACCAATCGGTATTATCTTCGTCATTGCTCCACGTTCCCTGAAAAAGATTATATTGTTTTTCATATTTGATTTTCGTAATAATCAGAGGCTTGTATTCTTCAAATTGCTTCTGATAATCCATATTTTCATTCAACAAAGTAAAACCTTTTTCAAGATGTCGTATGATTTTCTTGTCTTTGTAATATACACGTTCTTCATAATTGGTTTTTAATTTTGTTATGCTGTCATTTTCAACAGGAAAAATAAAACTTTCTTCCTTGCGAAAAACAAATATTAGTTTATTGTTCTTCATATAATACTCCGTTGTGAATACCGCATTCGAAACGGCATCCATTTGGATAATCTTATAAATATTTGTGTCCTTGTAAAATACATCAAGCTGACATCCTTCACTTGGAATCTGATCGGTAAATTCATCATTCTCAAAATATGTTTTTTGAAAATCTTTTTGACTGTTTACCCATTTGAATTGGTTCCTGATTTCATTAATATCCTGTTTTATGTTTTGTGCGGAGAGCACTCCTGAAAATACAGATATAAATAAAACAAAATATAGATTTTTTACACTCATTTTTTAAAAGTTATCTTTAGATTTTTCCGTTTATTGATTTTTTTTCTGGCAGACACTATTCACAAAGATAACAAAATATAATAAAACACTCCCATTTCAAAGTACTTACAGATAGAATCATTTTAAAAGCAAACTTTATGAATAAATACCTTCAGTTAATACTGCGAATAATTTTTCTAAAAGCACCAATACGGCTATTAACATTCATTTTAATATAGATTCTTTTGATTTGTGTTTTGACGGTATTTAGACTGACTTGATATTTATCACTGATTTCCAAGTTGGTCAAACCGGCAAAAATATCTTCAAGAATTTGATATTCCCGTTCCGACAGAGGTTTTTCAATAATTTGATTTAATTCTTCAATAGATAAAACAGGATCATCTTTTATATTACCGTGTCGATGCAAAACAATTTGAATGGTAGATAAAATATCTCTTTTTCGAAAAGGTTTTATGATATATCCTGACGGGTAGGTTTTTTTAGCCAAATTGAGTGTATGCTCATCCGAAAATGAAGTAATATAAATAAAAGGAATCTTGTATTTTTGATTAATTATTTGAGCCAATTCAATGCCATTCATAGATGAGTCAAGGGAAATATCCAATAGAGCCAAATCGGGTTTGCGATTGTGGAGAATATCAAGCGCATGACTTCCATTATGAGCAATACCGATGACATTGTATCCGTTTGTTCTCAATATCATTGACAAGTCTTCCGCTATAATAGGCTCATCTTCAACTATTAATATTTTTGTCATTTGTTTTTGCCAACGATTTTTTTATTTTAACTAATAATTCATTTAATTCATTCATTGATTTTAGGACAATTTCAACATTATCCTTATCCTGATTTTTCTTGTCAGGATTATTCCCCTTTTTTATATCTACTATTTTTGCCATTATGCTACCAGATCGTATTTTCTAATTGTAATTACCGTTTCAGTACCTTGAGTATCGTCAATTTTGATATCTGCATTTAATTTTTGCATAAATGCCAAAATCAATTTATTACCAAAACTATCGGAATTGATAAAATCCTCTTGACTTACCCCGATTCCATTATCTTTGATTTTTATTATCAACCCTTCCTCTGATTTATAAAAATCTATTGAGATTTTTTTCTGCTTGTTTAAGTTACTCCAAGCATGTTTGAAAACATTGCAAATAATCTCATTGGTTATTAATCCTAAAGGAATCATAGTATCAACATCAATGTTAAGTTCCTGAATATTTTTATTAATAATAACCATATCTTCATCAATATCATAGCTGTCTATAAGATTATTCAATAGTTCATCAAAATATATTTTTGAATTTATACTTGTAAGTTTTTCGTTTTGATACAGGTGCTGATGAATCAGTGCCATTGATGAAACCCTGTTTTTCCCTTCATTAATCGCCTGAAGTATATTTTCATCCTTTATATGTTCCGTTTGAAGATTAAGCAGGCTGCTGACTATTTGCAGATTGTTTTTCACCCTATGGTGTATTTCACGCAGCAAGGTATCCTTTTCTTTGATGGTTTGAGATATAATTCTGTTTTGTTCCGATATTTTTTGGTTTTTTTTCCTTGTATTATAAAACAAATAAACCAAGGCTAATAAAACCAATCCAAGCCCCAATAATCCGTATTGCTGAATTTTAAGAATTTTTTCTTTAAGGGCTTTTTCCGTTGAAATTTTATCCAAAAGGGCATCCTTTTTTTCCGCTTCATACCGTACTAATAATTCATTGGTTTTGTCATTTAATGTTTTTTGGGCAATACTGTCTTGTAGAATTTTCCATTTTTCATGATTAAAAAGGGCATTTTTGTAATCACCTAATTTTTTGTATGCTTGATATCTTCCTTGATAAAGCATATTTTTCTGTTCATCGTTTTCAATAAGTTTTTCTGCTTTTTTAAAGTATTTTAAAGCAGTATGAGGGTCTCCGGTTTCTTCTTTCAATCCTCCCAGAGAAAGCAATGCATAAGGCAACAAATATGTGACGGTACTCTTCTGTCCAAATTCGATGGCTTTATTATAAAAACGTAAGGCATCATCATATTTTTTTAGTACCTCAGCGATATGTGCCAGATTGTATGTTGAAATAAATTTTTGCGGAACGGTACCATATTGGAGAACGATAGCATTATTAAGTTTTGAATAATAATAACTGCTATCAGGCTGTTTGGTTTTCTCAAAACTTACTACCAAATTTCGATAAACATCCATCAAAGCTTTCGGATGATTTTTAGCAATTGGAATCAATGGTCGCAAATTCTTAATAGCTTCCTCCGATCTCCCGAAATTATTTAAAAATTTGTTTTTTTGACATTCGGATTTGATATACCAAACAGTATCTTTTAATTCCTTGAATATCTCACTTGCACGAATAGCATAATTAAGATATTCTGTATTTTCGATGTAATCTTGTGGGATTTGAGTCAGACTGAAACAAGCAATGCCCTCTTCGTATTTTATATTATTCTTTTTTACATAATCCAAAAAAGTAAGATAATTTTCCTTGGCTTTTTGAAACTTGTTTGTAAATAAATACAATTCACCAAGATATATATGCGCCTTGTAAGAATAATCTTTACGCTTATTGTACAAGTCGGAATCAACAAATTTTTCCAATATTTTTATACCAAGACCAGGATTTTTTCCTTGAAAACCATATCCTTTTTCGAGTATAAATTTTATCTTGGAAGTATCTTCTTTTATGGTATCGGCTAAAGCCCAAATACTATCAACCTTGGATTGAGAATATGTTTTTTTAGGAAAATGGATAAAGAAAGCTACAATCATTGTAACTATAAACAAACTTTTATATGTTAATCTTTTCTTCATAAATAATCAATCAATAAAATGGGCAATGATACAAAAATATGAAAATTAATTCGATAAAAATATTTTATAAACAAATCGACTTGTCTTAAAGAATACAATTCCTCCGGAAAGTCCGCTGACGTCAATTGTTTTTTGGGATTTGGAATCTATGTGTCCGGATAATAAAGTTCTACCAAAACCATCTAATATCTTGTATGGAATTTCTGAATTATAGTTTTCTATATAAAGTGTTCCTCTAACCGGATTTGGATATATGGTCAATTGCTTAAATTTTATATCTGCAATACCTGTAATTCCGCATTGAGCAGATACCGTGTCTTTACTCGCACAGGAACTACCATTGCCAAATATACTAATCCTTGAGTCCGGCATTTCCAACATTGAACATACCAAATCTATATCACAAACATTGAGGGAATCATTGTTGATAAGCAATAAGCGTTTAACATTTTCTGCCGGTATCATTGCAATCCCGTTAATATCTGTCAAAGAAAAATTGTTTCGTATGATTATTTCTCCATTAAAATCAGCAACATTGCTCAAAGCATTAAGGTCTTTTAAGTTTTTATTTCCGAAAATATTAATATCTTTTCCTATTTCTGTTAGTGATTGTAATCCGTCGAGGGAATTAAGTTTATTATTGTTAATTATTCGGAGAGTCGATGATATTTTTCTCAAATTATCCAAACCATTTATACTTGCCAAATTCGGGTTTTTCTCAATATTCAATGCAAAACCAACGGATGTAAGATTTTGCAATCCGTTTAATGATGCAATTTTACCTATTTGTTTTAATTGCAATCCATGTCCAATGACTTTAATGTTTTTAAGTCCGGTTAAATCGGTAAGTTTGGGCAGGTATCGAAAATTGAGATTTCCTCCGACGGAATCCAAATTCATAAGACCGTTTACATTTTGGAGTTCCGGTAAAAAACGAAACCTACATGTATCTGATACGTATTGCAAGGACGTTAGATTGTCAATGTTTTGGAGCATAAAATTGCTATCGCAAACAAATTTTCTTGCAAAAGTCAAATTATCCAGTCCTTCAAGTGAAAGCAAAGAATCATTGTCAATAATAGATAAATAATCCTCCACTTCAATAAGGTTTTCCAAGCCGGTGAGAGATTTGAGTGACGGATTATTTAAAATTCGTAATCCCCCGTTTATTTTGGTGATACCTTCCAGGGGAGAAAGATCTGTAACTGTTCCATTAGCACTATTGATAAAAATACTGCCGGGTATTTCATGGCATTGCGGAAAGGAATCCGGAAAAATATTAATTTCTTCTTGTGAATAAAAGTAGATATTGCCTTGAGGACAATCTTGTCCGTTTGATATTAAAGCACCAAAGATTAAAACTAAAATAATAATATGTTTCATGTTATTTAATTTAATTCGTATTGAATAAACCAATCCCAAAGTATTTCGGATGCACTAACCCCTTTCGGATTATTTTTTCCATTTGGATATCTGTGTAGCAATTGGTTTACTATAAGCAGTTTTGCTTCATTGCCCGAGCCGTTAAGGTCATTGTTCCAGGTTATGAGATTGTATTTGGTGTTTGTTAGTTCTTCCGTATAATCGTCTCCCAACTTTAAGCTTTGTTTCATATTGTCAATTCGTGTTTTTAATTGATCAATTTTAACAATTTTTTCATAACTATGCGGTATGTTATTTATGCCTAAAGCTTCCAACCATTTAGGGTCTTTTGTTCCAATGATTTGATAAAACGGAGGTATTCTGCCCTGTATATCCAACTTTTTTTCCAAGCCTATTCCTCCTGCCGAACAAGCAGTAAAGACATCGTTCATTTCATCAAGAATACGTGTTCTAACAAAGGCTCCTCCATTGGAAAATCCTGTAATGTATATTCTTTTTTCATCGATGTTAAAGGTTTTTTTCAAAATATCTATCATCAGCCTAAAAAACGGAATATCATCTTTAATCGGATAACCTGCCGGAATATCGCTCTCCAGTCCGTCTTTGCTCCATTTGGTAGTCATTTTATTATTGTTTTCCACAATGGGGTATTCCAATGCAGTTGGAAAAACAATGATACATCCAACTTCTTCGGATTTTTGCACCCAGCCACTGATATTGTAAAATTTGGTTCCGGTTCCTGAAGTTCCATGCAGCATAAATACAAGAGGGGTTTTACTATCACCGGTATAACTTTCCGGTACATGTACAAGGAAATTGCGAAGTGTATCGTCCATTTCCATATTGTATTCATTTTTGCCTGTTTTCCATTCCAACTGTTCAATTGTTTCCTCTTCAGGCATGATATTTTCCGTTTTACAAGAAAATAAAACAATTATTATCAAGATAAAAAAGGCTAATATTATATTATTATTATTTTTCATAAGTAAGCAATTTTGATTTCAATCCGTTTTTAAAATATGTATAGGCTTTGTACCGGTTTTTTTTGTCAGAATCCTGTATATCCGAAAATTTATCTGTTGTTTTTTTTGACATTTTCCATCTTTTATATTTTTCGCCATTTTGACTACGAAAAATCACGACGTAATCAAGATTTTCATTTTGTGTTTCAATATTATAAGAAATGATTGTTTGTTTTTTTCCGTATTTTATTTCCAAAGCTCCATTTTTCATACCCAATTTATACGGTGATTTAATTTTAAGTTCCGATGGGCTGTAAGAATACAATCCGCTATCATCTATTGCCGCAAGATGATAGGAATACATTGTCGAAGCAGACAATAATGTATCTTTATAGATGCCGGTCATTGGATCAAATGATGCAATCAGGACAGACTCCCCTTCCCCTTTTCTTCTATATAGTTCTTGGCGTACAACATCCTTGCTATTGGATGGAGACCACTTCAACACTATCGATTTATCCAATACTTTGTAATCTTTAAATACAGGTGACGATGGAGGTATGGTATCGGGTTTTTTGATTAATATTTTATCGGAAAACGGGGATATATTGTCTCTGACATCCCTGGCTACTATCGAATAATAAATATTTTCCGTGAGGGTATGCAGGGTTATGGTATCTGTAAAAACGGTATCTTGAATGGGATAATCTGTGATTTTTGAAAATAAACCGTCTGATTTATTGGAAAAATATACTTGATAACCTGCTATATCTCTTTCGGGACCTTTTGACCATTTTAGAGTGACTATGCCGGATGAGTCGATGCTACCTGTCAGACCTGTGGGTTTGGAAGGTGGAATTGTGTCATTTATCAAACCGTAAATAGGAGGAGAACAGGCTTCATTGCCGGCAGTATCAACAGCACATACTTCATAATAGTTTTTTCCAAAATAATCCTGAGCAAGATCGTGATATTCAAATATATCTTTCCCCAATATAGGCGATGACAATGTAAAACCACCATCATGGCGATAACTCTTTTTTACAATAAAACCTGTAAAATCAGGAGTAGGATTATCGTAATTCCAAGTGATTTTCATATATTTTTCATTGGGCATATATGCTTTCAATCCGGAGGGCGAAGGAGGGGGTGTTTTATCTCTGCCCATCAATTTAACCGGAACAGAGGGTTTAGATTCTCCGACGAAAGCATCCAATCCTATAATGCGGTAATAATATGGACGGTAATTGGCAACGCTATCCGTATAACTTATGTCTCCTTGAAGTTTTTGATTTTTTGAATCTGTACCGTGTATATATGGTAATTTATTGAGCCTTTGAAAATGCTGTCCGTCTTCTGATCTTTCAATCCAATAGGCAGAATAATGTTTTTCGTGTTTTTTCCTGTCCCATATCAGAGTAATATGGTTTTCTCCTTCTATCCCCCGTTTGATAACAGGAATAAATTCTTGATAATCATCAGGGTCATACACAATGGTTTTGGATAGTTGTTTGCCGGAAGGTAAAGATACACGAACCGTATAAGCTATTCGTTTGTTGATATGGGCATCATTATCTTCAAATCGCATAGCCAATGATTGTGCTGCAACTGTACTGCGTTCGGCAGCAAATAACACAGCCATAAACCTGTTTTGCATTTCTTTTTGACGATCTGCCAAGTTGTTTAAATCCGGTTTTTGACCTTTGGCAATGCTTTCATAAGGAGAATATATTGCATATCCGCAGAGTGCAACCAAATTATCCGGTTCATGTTCGGTGACGTAACTTTCATATTTTTCTTTGGTCCATACCTTAATTGTATCGCTTATTAATACAGGTTTGATTTTAGGATTAAAACCACCGGCAGACCATTCTTTTTTGTAAACCGTAATACGGGCATTCTTCCAATTCAACCACAAAGAATAACTCATGGGAGCCCATCGAAGAACAATCTTATTTTCATCCCTCTTCAATATGAGTGCTATATCATCAAGGGTATCTTTGACCATATTCCGGCTTTGTGCCAAATATGGAACGGATAACCATAAGATGATCAAAAGATAGTATTTATTTACTTTTTTCATATTTTATTTAACAAAATTAATCTAAAATATTATCGCAACTTGTCACCCGAAAGTTTCCACATTATTGAGCATTAAAATTTTTACTCACTTTTGAGCCACCTACAAAAGCATCGCCTATAACTTTATTGGGTATGATTTTTAATTTATAATTTCCTTTGTTATTAATCCACCAATAATTGTGAATGTTTGAATCCAAAATATTGATAGCTTCAAGAAAATCAGGGAAATTTTCATCCAGATAATTTTGCCACGCTTCGTTTTTTATATCATCATTATAAAAATTATAATAAATATCATAACCATGACTGAACAGATATTTGCCATCTGTTCGTAATTTCGGATGGAGATCATATTCCAATATCAATTGTGCTTGTTGTTGATTATTTGTATTGTTGTTGCCTTCATTTAGATTGTTTATCGAATTGGAAAAAGAATTGAAATTTGTCTCATTATCTATGTTACGATTAATATGTGTCTCTGACCAATTGTTTTCTATTTCGGATTTGGACAAAGGATTTTCATAATTCGATATATTTTCAAAATACAAATGTAGAGGCAAGTCCTCATAGTCGATATCCATATTAGAAGATACCGGAGCTTGTGGATTGGGGTGAATTGTTACTTCTTGAGTAGTTGTAGTGCGTGGTGAACCTATTGTTTCAGATCCGTCTATCGTTCTTGTTTGGGATATACCACCGTTGTTAGCAATTTCAATGGTAACGGTAATTCCGGGATGCTGTGTAATCCACACGGGTGATGCCATTTCCATGTATGTATCATGCATGGCACCTGCAAATTGCCAAAGCGTATTTCCGGCATTTTGAAAATTGGAATAATTTTGAAAATTATTATTACCAATAGTGTTATGCCTGTCGGTAGAAGATGAAGTGAGAGGATAATCATTATGCTCCAAATCCGGATTCTCTTCGGATAAAAACTTCATTAGTGGTTCTGTTATTTGAATTCCTCTTTGGTCAATTTCTCCAACAACATCAAAAATATCAAAACCTTCGTCTCCTGATATTGACAACACAGGAAAATCATTAGCCGGTTTACTATCTTGTGTATGACCGGTAGTGATAGTCATATTTTTCATTTTTTCTTCAAGAGTATTATATTTTGAAGTTTTGAAATAAAACTGATAAATAAGATCTTCATCAGGTCCGGTTAATTTGCCCGGGTCTAAAACGTCTGCTTGAGGTGTGATATGCCACGAAGATGACATTTGGTTTTTATTATCATTTACACTTCCGGACAGAGCAAAAGGGATATGGTCATGAGTTCTATTTACAATGAGAGTGGTTTTACGTACCAATTGAACACTGTATATGGTATTGTTATTAAATTCAGGATATGATTGGACAAAATTGGTCACGCTATTTCCGGGAACAAATGATTTTATAATTGGTTCAGCACCATTAAGGTCTTGAAACCTCCAAAAATATTCATAGCTTTTTTTAGTATTGCTTTCCGGAAAATATCCCTTGTTGGGGTCATCGTCTTTCATATTTCTGTCAAAAATAATTTGTGCTACTTTAAGCGCAGGCTCATCTTGCAAAAAGTATCTTTGATTGCGAATTGGTGAAGTCCTTACTACATTGTTGTCAGGAATGGGGTATGGAGCTTCTCCCGTGGTAAAATGTACTGTTCTCTTTTCTTTCCAGATATTACCATTCTCATCCCTAAGTTCATTTTTTTGTCCGTTATTGATTTCATACCCACGAACCTCTATTGTCAATTCGTAATCCGATAATTCCGATAATAATTGATCCGTCTGTATAGTAACTTGTGTATGAGAATCGTCCCAAAGGAAGTTTTCAACTGAAATGCTATTACCTCCTCCGGCAGGTTTTATTTTAGCTTTGTGCAAACTCAATTCGTAAGTTTGATCGGTAGTAGTGCCATCTTCTGCTATGACAGGCAATGTAAACCGTTTGTCAACGGGTAAAACAAATGTAGCCGAAGGATTGAGAAATATACTGACATCCTCTTCCTCGTCAGCCGGATACGTATCATAGATTATTTCCAATCCGGCAAAAGGATCTTCATAGTCCGGGACGCATTTTTGTCCGATAGTCAAATCAAAGGTAGTATTTCCCGAAAATGTTCCTTCGAGTACGCTATATCTGATACCTGCACGTCCCTCTATCCATTCGGGATTGGGACCACCACCGCTGACCATTACAGCAGCTGCCAGATTGAACAAGTTGATATCACGTTTTTTTCCGGCAAACTTAAATCTTAAACCTATATCTCCTTCGAGTCCGGCATATACTTGCCCTCTGGCATACCAACCATTGATACCGGGAGCTACTGTTCCCTCCGATGAAATATAGCAGGTACGGTTATCACTTTGGGTTATATTCATATCAAAACCCAAACTGGCAGTCATAGCAGCGTGTATCAAAAAAGCATCAACATCAAATGTAGCATCGAGTTGAGCGCCAAAAGCCATTCCGTTTGCATTTTGTGCCAATAGCTTATCGTACTCATTTCGCTGTTGTTCTGTGGCAAGATCGCTTTCCAAACCATTGTCTCCGCTTCCGGTTTTAGGATTTTGCATCAACCATTGTACTCTTTCCGGTACCGGAATATCATCCGGCAGGTTGTGACCGGCCATAAAATAACCTATTCCTGTAATCTTTGGCAGACCGGGAAAATCAAACCTCAAAGTACCGTAATTATCATCTCTCGGATCTCCTGCATACAAAAACCATATATTGTCTCCTCCTACTTCTACTTGATAATCGACATCGATGACTTTTTTGTCCGGTTTCCTGCCTGTCAAAGTATTCATATCGAGGTACAAATCCATTCCACCGTAAAACATCTGATGATCCGAACTTATTTTTTCCCAATTCATATTGGCATTTGCCCACATTGAGGAAATTCCTCTATCGGTGATAGGACTAAAAAGAAAAACATCTCCTGATAAACTCAACATATTGATCCCTTGTGCTTCACTAAACTCTCCGTATAGTGAAACATCCATATTTGCCATTAAAGGAGAAGGAAAAGTACCCAATGTTGTTGCTAATTTTAATCCGTAACTTTGAAATGCAGGTGTTGGCTTAACTCCTGTGGTTACTACATCATTACCGGTTGTGCTTGTAGAAGCACTCATATTTTTAACATTTTCAAGAGTGCTGTTTGTTTCGTTTTGATCCGCTGCATCATATCTGCCATTGCTCATATTGACATACAATCCTCCTCCAAAACCATAAACGCCTAAACCCGAATTGCCTATGGGTATTCCCGTTGGCAAATAAATCATTCCGTCAAGATACCAGTAATTGAATTTACCGGCAGTACCGAGTGGAGCATCTTCATCTGTCACTTGCATTCCGAAATCTGCTGCCATCGTTGCTCCAAATCCGACCGGTAGCATAACTGCCAAATCTCCTCTTGCTCCTTTGGAACCGGCACCGTCACCTTCCAAATCATTGTAAAATTCAACACTCCCTTCCAATTGTACACCGTAAACATCTGTGTTGATGTCAAGTGAGCCTATATTCATCGATTGCAGTTTGAACGATTTGGTGTTACCTGTAAGTTGAATCGTAGAATTGATGTCAATACCCACACTTCCTCCTATGCCGGACTGTCCGGTGGCGATACTCACGTGAGGCTCTATTTTAAACTTTACTTCATTCAATGAAAGGGGTTGCAATTCCATATTTTCGATATTAAGCGGAAATCCTCCGAATTCTTGTTTGGAAAATTGAGGTACCCACGAAGGGTCAAAACTCGGAATATTCCCTTCCGGATTACCGCCGGTACCGGTATTTTCCCATTCTCCAAATCCAAACACAGGCTTATCAATACCCGTTGTAGGAAATCCGTCTTTGGAATTGTACGTAATGGAAAAATCCATAACAGGCAGTTTGAGAGGAATTCCGGGGTTGTCTTCATCGAAATTAAACAGTTCAGTATTGACTCCCATTACTCCCTCAAAATGCAGTTCAAAATATGTCTCTTCGCTATTGCCGGGATTGAGTTTCGCCATTACATAACTATTGTCGGCTAATGCTATTTTTGAAACTAAAAAAGGAAATTCAAATTCATCAACCGGATTTATAGTTAAGGTATAATAGACGTTTTTAGAGTTTGGAGCATCACCGGATAAATCTATAATCGCAGAGTAATAAAAATATTGTCCTTCGTTGGTAAGAGGTGTTCCCAATTGTCCAGAGAATCCTCCTTCTTCTAGATTGTTTTGCACAATGCTGATGTGGAGGCTGTTTATACTAAATGCCCATCCATCAATAGCACCGTCATTTATACCTAATAAATCGACTACGGCTATATCGGTTGTTATCAAAGGATCGATAATCATATTTTGGATTTCAATACTCTCCCTCCTCTTATCGTTAAGGAATGCCGGTGGAGTTTTGAAATTCATTTTTTTGATATACAATCCCGTCCATAATTCACCTGTATCTCCGTCATAGTTTGCTGGAAATATCATATCCGGCGGATTTTCAAAATCGGAATAATCAATCCAGGCATTTACAACCTCAAATCCCCATCCTTCAAGATTTTTAATTTGGAAAGGATCAATCGTCAATGATGCAACAAAATGTAGTCCGGTCTCTTCGGGTAGCCCGTTTGAACGATATTGCGCATATACATTTTCATCGATTCCGGTAGCTTGATCATAAGTAAGGTTGAATGAAGCAACAACTTTTCCCGGAATTATCTCCGCATTATCATTTTCTTTAACAAGGGTATTTTCAGAAAAATAATACTTCCCGTTTAATTCCAACTTTTTAAGTCCGTTGCAATCCATTTGAAAATAAGTGGCTTCATTTTCGATTTGTGCAGGATCTCCCGATGTGCTACCCATAAATTTTAATTCGTTTTCTCCAAAATGAAAACTATAATCTCTAACCGGAAGCAAATAGTATTCACCACCAAGTCCCGCCGGAGTCAGACAAGCATCTGCCAGTGAAAATGTCATCCATCCATCAGGCCCAAATGCAGGAATATGCAGGTTTTGAAGGATTTGACAATCGGCTCCGGTAGGTGTAAATGACATAGAAGTAAAAGCCAGGGCAAAATTGTATCCGCTTATATTTTGGATAAGTCCGACCGGTAAACCCATTTCTCCGGCTTCTATTATTCCTGCTGTACGACCATTTCTCAATAAATTGCGAAGCTCTTCTCTTTTACTTGTGGTCATATCATTGGGATCGTAAGAATAATCTTCGACAGCTGTGACTACTCCTCCGAACATCCTGCCATCATTATTGATTTGGATTCCTGAAAATTCAACTTTTACTTGCAAATCATCCAAAAACGGAATAGTAATATGTCCTGTCCCGGATGCATTATTGCCATCGTCATTGGTAAATTCAATACCGGTCATTTTAAAATGCCCGATTTTAATAGTGGAAAAAGCAGATGCGGAAGATGCAGGACTATTATCTATATTTTCAGTATAATGACATCCTTCAACACAATCATATTCTTGATCTTCTTCACTTGTAGAGCCGTCATTACCATACCAAAAAGTAGATACTTCACTGTATCCGTTATTGGATACCGGAAGTGTACCGGAAAGATCTTCGGCTCTAACTCGTACAGCATAGTGATGTCCTTCTATGAGATCAAGATTTTCGGGCGGTACGTCATAATTGTAAAATTCATTGCTGATATTTATTTGATCCAACACGGGAACAATACCCGGATCATCAAACAGAAGTACCAAATCTTCATCAGGTGTATCGGTAATGTCTATCATTTTCAAACTATATACGATATTTGAACCTTTACCGGAACTGCTAAACGGAGGTATCCACTGGATAAAAATATGACTGTTGTATGATGTTGGCACAATCTCATCATCAACAGGAGCGACAATTTCAGGAGCATCGGCATAAGTTATGGTAAATTCATTTGAGCAGGATTGTCCTATCAAATTATCGGTATTCCAATCCAATGCTCTAAGGCATATTTGGTATGTACCCTCAGGCAAAGCCCTGTAAAATGTGATATAATTATCTTGCTCGGGTGTAAGGGATGAAATATCAAAATCATCAGGGTACGAGTAGCTAAAATCATTGCCAAATTCATCTACATTGTAAAAAATAGTTTGTCCCGCTTGAAGCCTGACAGGAGATAATGGTTTGCTTGAAAGTAAAGTGAAAATATCAATACCATTGTTACCTACTATGCGACCTTGATAATAAAACTCCTTTTGAGCGGAGGAAATATTTGTCACGGTTATAATTAAGTGATCAGGATTGTTCAAATATGCTTCCAATTCCACAGGATAAGGCTCTATTACCTGTATGGTAATTTCAATATCATTTTGTGAATACAAAGAAATAGATACCAATAAAAATATAATATAAAAAGTAATTTTTTTCATTTTTAAAATTTTAAAAGGTAAATCCATAAGTGAGATTGGTTCTCCATTCAATAAATTTATTTCCTACAATAGGATCGTTTTTCAAAATGACTGATCGCAATGATAAAAGATGCTTGTTTTTCAATCTGTAAGTTGACGAGAATGAAGCCTGAATCATCGTACCGTTAGCTTTATCGCCATCTTGATTTTGATATATCAATCCGTTCAATGTATTTCGCCATTTATTATCGAGTAATGCGATGGAAATATTCATTCCTGCGCCAACTCTTCCGGTAGTTTGGATGCTGCTTTCATATTGATTGTAATTCAATACCGGTCCGATATTAAATGATGCAGGTTTATAATTGTAAAGCAACTTGACATTAGCTCCCAATCCTTTAAAATCACGTTTGTATCCAGTATTGTAGGTGTTTCCGTCCACTACGGTATTGTTGTAAGCAGTTCCTTGAAATGATATTTTATGGGATTTATTATCTATTAGATTGAGCATAGTACTAAACATCAGAGTTTGTGTGGTCGTCAAAATACGCACGGTATCATTGATGATTTGCAGGCCTGATTCATTATTGTATTGGTAATTGGAGTATCTGAATATTAAGTTTATTTTTTTAGACGGTAGATATGTAGCCATTGCCGAGCCTATTATCCTTTTTGTAGTGTAAGAGTTTTGGTTATTGAGATTGTCTCTTTGAAATCCGATACTACCGTTCAATCTCAATTTGCGGTTTAGTAAAGAAAATTTGAACTTTGCATTATAATTTTCGATATCATTGCGAATAAAATTAATTCCCAACGATTCATAAAACGGTTGTACTCTCTTGTATTCCAAACCAAGGGAATATCCTTTGGAATCATATCTTATCAAAGCATTTCCCGCCCAACTTACACGTGAAGAATTGTTGATGCTAATAATAGATTTGAGAAAATCAATAGTATTGTTTTGAGGCAAAAATGAAGTTACATTTTTGTCGGAAGTGAAAAGACTTGTTGAAAAATTGACTTTAAATAAAAGCCGCTTCAATATTTTTGTTGAAATATTTGCTCCCAAAACAAGATTTTCCTCCGGTGCAAATTTAGTCTCAATAGAAGTATCAAAATCATCTTTTACTTTTATCCCGGACAAATTAAATTTGAAGCGTTTGCCTTTATATCCAACCTTTGCTCCTAATGCAGTCCTCTTATACTGCGGAAGGATTGTGGCACCGGCTACTATTGTATCAATAACAGTCAAAGGATTGCGCAAAGTGCCTTTAAAGGCAATTAATTCAAATTTTCCCGGAGTCAATTCAATTCCGGCACCTAAAAATGTTTTACCGGAAAAAACTAATGGTGAAAATTGAAGTGTTCTGTACCCTATATGCAATTTTACCCATTTGTAATACGGGCTTATTCCGTAAACATTGAATGGTGAAGATATAGAATGCGATATGTTATTGTATCTAAAATTAAAAGGTAAGGTAATGGCACCAAGTTGTAATCTTAAATTTCCTGACAGTGCATATCCATAAGGAACATAACGGGATGAACCTGTGCCGGAGTAATTGTAATAATTGCCTCCGATATTAAAATTTCCACTTAATTTGTAGTTAGATTTATTGGAAAATGCCGAAACATTTTGACAAAATGCATCTTGAAATATCAAGAAACCTAAAAGAATCAGGCAATAGATATATTTATGATAATTCATAATAATTTTTATGCGTTAGTGCAAAAGTACTATGAGTGATGGTAGTTTGTTGTCACCTGAAAGTGTCAGTTGTCAAATTCTTTCAATAATTAATATGGATAAATATACATTCAACTCCTGCCAAAAGGACATTTATCGGGCATACATTATTTTCTCTTTAATAAAAAAATCACAAATACTATTTGGCTTTATTCCACTCACTTATCCTTTTTCTGTAAAGTTTTTTGCTAACTTTCCATTTGCGGGAATCAAAGCGGGATTCCAATTTCTCTTCCTCGTCATCCGTAAGCAATTCGTTAAAAAAGTCGATATTTGTCAATTTTTCAATACTGTCAATCGAGACCTCATAATTCTCCAATGGCTGTTCACTCCTTTCGTTAGGAATAATAAAACAGATTCCTTTTCTATCGGGATCATCAATATCCAATATGACTTTGTAAAAATATTTTGGAACACCTACCTTATCTTTTCCTATAAATTTATTAATGGATTTATCCAAAACAGGTCCGGTGACGATATATAATTTATGGTTTTTCCACGCCCAATTCCTGACATTTTCCTCGAGTTCTTTCCATATTCCGTTATTGAAAGCTCTTTTTTGCGGTGTCACATTGCTCATATAAAAACTTTCTTTCATCGCTTTATCATTGAAAGCCATATCTCCCGCAGGTACCAGATGCCCTCTTGTGTATCCCGAACCTTTGTAATCATAATAAGTCGCTGAACCTGTTTTTACCAACGGATCATCTTCAAACCAATTGGTTCGTTTTACATTGGGGATTTTCAAACTTTCTTTTGTTAAAACATAAGCAACCCATTCAGCCATTTCATACTTTTCACTGTATGAAAGTGAATAGTACTTGTGATGAACGACTTTCCCAGTAGTCGAAGTTGGAAGATAATATCTTTTTTCAGGTATTACATATTCGGTTGCATTGGCATCATCCGAATTGAATACCGTTTCCGTAATTAGTTCTTTCGAAGAAAAAGGATTATTTCTTAATAAATATATCACTATAAATATCATAGCCGAAGCTATAAAGATCAATAGAAATGTTCTTGCAGCAAAGGATGAGTTTTTTCTTCTCCTTCCTGAAGACCCGTGACTTGTACGAAATTTTGGCATAGTAAATTTTTTTCATCTCAAAAGCACCCTACCTGAGTAGTTACCTTATTTCTTCAAATCGGAAAACTTGATTAATCCGGTAATTATTGCCATAATAATCGAGAAAATACCGGAAATAACAATTGATAATATCCAATCTGTTGATAAATGAAATTTTACAAAATATATAATCAAAGCAATTGCCAGAAAAAACCCTGCTCTCCTCAAAAACAAATTTAGATCAAAACCGGTACCAAAATATTTTAATCCGGCAATATACTGACCTGAAAGGACCAGATATTGTGTAAAGACAGTTGCTATTGCTGCACCTATCGCTCCCTGCCGTGGAATTAATATCAGATTCAATACCAGATTGATTATCACTCCTACAAGGACTATTTTATTGAAAACAGCAATTTTGCCTGCTGCTGTCAATAAAGTACCGTAAATGTATGTAAGGCTTATTGCAAAAAAACTAATCATCAATATTTTTAATAAAATAGTGTGTTCTTCTGTAAATGTTTTGGGATACAAAAATTGCATAATCTCCCTGCTGTACATAAAGGCAATAATTGTAGCTGTCAGAGAGATAACAAGCATAATATTATGACCTGTGTGAATTAAGTTTTTCAATTTTTCACGTGATTGCAGCAAGGAAGCAAACATAGGCAACAATAGAACAGCAAAAAGATATCCTATGTTATTGAATCCTTCGTAAAGTCTGAATGCTGCTGCATAAATTCCTGCCTGAACCGGAGTTTGAAGCATTCTCTCAAGCATAAAACCATCCATTTTCATATATAATGTCATCAATAAGAAAACAAGTGAAAAAGGCAAACTCAATTTCAATAATTTTTTTGCAAAAGGTATCGAGAATTTTATTGAAACCTTTTTTATCAGTTTAAAATTTATTGTCAGCACAACTCCAAGCACAACAATGAAAGCAAATGTCTGAGCAAAAATATACTTGTATATGGAAAATGTTTGCTTTAATGATGTAAATAAAAATATACTGAGTACTATAATCAAAATCACCTTATCTATTACGGAAATAATACTGTCCCAACGATATTTACCCATTGCCGAAACATTTGTACGAAGATAGAGTATAAATGAAAGGATTATCAGATTAACCGCGATCAATATAAATAATTGGATAGAACGAAGGTCATATCCGGCGATAAAAGCAAAAGCGACTCCCACCGCTAAATAAATAATACTAAGAAAAATTTTTATCCCTAAAATATTGGGTAAATACTCTTTGAGCAGGGAATTGTTTTGGGCAATTGTTTTACTACTGTAATTTTGAATTCCGAGATCCGTAAGAATATAGAGAATATATGCAAAATTGAAAAGTCCGAAATACAGCCCGTATTTTTCAGAACCAAGTGTATCCTGAACCCGTGCATCTATAAAAAAAATATAAACCGGCTTGATCAGTACATTGATCAGTATCAGAAAACTAATATTTATCAGGAATTCTCTTTTCAAAATATTGCACTTGTGTTCACAAAAGTAACATTTAAAATAGTTTTACTGAAAAATTTAATATAATCAAATTAAAAAATTTGAATTCCTTGCAGCGTATTACAATTTATTTTCATCAATATAGTTAATATAATATGTTGATACTCCATATATATATATATAGCAAATAATAAAATATGAATGCTTTTATGATAATATATTTTAAATTTAAGTCCGATGTACAATTAAAAATTGGTATTGAATGCAAAAGATTGTATCAATCCGGGCAGTTATGATTATGATAATCAACAAACTTTCTGTCCATATCGAAAAAAGTAGAGAAAAACAGGCATTGTTAGGTCAACAATGCCTGTGGTAAATCCATTTACATACAATCTGTTAAAAAAGGTGTAAATGGAAATTAATAACACACAAAAATAATAAATTTTATGAAAAAATTATTTTTTTCGGACAAATATGTCCTTTTGGGTCAAAAAAAACTTATATTGGGCTTGACAATAATAACCGTTGTAAGTTTTTTGTTTTTTACTTTGAATTCCTGCAATAAAGAACAGGTTTTTTCAGGGAATACGGAGATTCAATCATCTATGAGTAAATTAACACCTAAAGAAAGGGTTGATTATTTTAGATCGGTGGTTGATAAAACACAGTTGGAAAGCAGAGATGAAGGTCAAACATATACGGCAGAAGAAGCGGTATTGGGAGTAGAGACCTTATTGAATTACGATTATGATGATTTTACTAAGAGGTACAATAATAGCGATGTGAAAAGAGACACTATTACCATAAGTAAAAACAATGGAGTGATAGATGACAATGTTATTGCCGATCTTAACGATGCCGTTTTGGATATAATGCAATGCCACTTTGCTAATATTGACAGTACCAATAAGAAGGAAATGTTTGTTGATTTGTACAATGTATCCGAAAACAGTCAGGAATTTCAGGTAGGAGTTACTAACGTAGTAGGTTTTTTCCCAACGGTTATCTGGCCTAACACTGCAACTTTTGGTCCCGGAGATGACTGGAAAGCAAATTACGGAAAGTGTGACGGTACTCATCCAGAAAGCAATGCTCCAAAAAAGATTGCAAGTTATGCCACTTGGAATGTGGGGATTAATAATCTTGAAGTGGGTACTTGGTTTTCAGACTATGAAAAAGTTTATTATAGCGATGATCCTGAAAATGCAAACTGGTTTGCAACAAATCCAAATGATCCAAATCCAGGAGATTGGATTATAGATTATTTTGAATGGCAATTGGATTGGTGTATGGATATAGAATGTGAAGATGGAGCCTTGCCATATTATGTTGAAGATGAATTTGGAGAATGGGAAGTCAATCCTGCATTTGAAGATGTATTTTGTATTGATTATCCTGAAATGAATTATTACCGGAAAAATGCTGAATCGGAAGCATTGAAATTTGAACCTATATTGCAAAAGGAGTTTATTTTGATGGAAATGGATTTTGATGCTATTTTGGATGAAACTCTTGTTAATTATAGAGATTTTTGGTGGGGAAGAGGTACCTATGCAAAAAGGAATTTTGATATTTCAAGAGGCCCAAAATTATTAGAAGCTTGTAAATAATTTAATCATTTGAGGTTATCTAATAAGAAAGAGTTTCTTGTTAGATAGCCTCATTTTTAAAAATGAAGAAATGAAGAAAAAAATACAATTAATATTAATTATTTTATTAAATATATCGATTTTACATTCGCAGAATTACTGGGAATATTTTTATAGAAATAATTCTGCAAATAACGATTATGATGAAAGTATAGCAAATTTGGAAGAAATAAATAATGGAGATATTATAACAGTAGGCTTAAGATTTGACAAAAATGAAGTTATTAATTCAATAATAAGATTGCATTTAGGACAATCAGGAGAAGTATATAGAGAAGAAAATTATTCTATTGATAGTTTGGAAACTTCATTAAGATGGATATTTTATGATACAAAGAGTGAGATATTTACAATAATAGGAAGTGCTCATTATGAGGATACAATAAATCATTTCAAAAGGGGGTATTTTCTTATTACAAGATGGAATAAAGATTTGAATCTTTTGAGAGATACCATATTTCCGTTAGAACCTATTGGGGAAAATTATTATTTATGGTATTTTTCCGGTAATTATACAGAAAATGGAAATTATCTGATACATTGCAAATACAATAAAAATTATAAAGATGTTAGGTTTGGAAATATTGAAATGTCATTATTGATTAATAAAAAAGGAGAAATAATAAAAAAATATGTATTAAAAGATAACGTTTTTACAGGGCAACATTGTTCCATTGTTGAGGATAATAAAAGAAACGGATATATGGTGATAGGTTCAACTACTTATATGTTAGACTCAAATTTTGTTGTAAAAGATTCCATTTTAGCATTAAATACAGATAAATATATAAATTTGAATCATACAACCGTAAGAATGTTTGCACCCGACACCTTATTGCTCACAGCAAGAATTAATGATTTTCATAGAGGTTTAGCGTTTCTTACTTTTGATTCTGAATATATCAATTATGTCAAAAGTGTGGATTTGACAACAAAAGAAGGAAATCCTATTGAAGTATTATTAGTACATAGAGCAATGGATTATCAAGATAGTTCAATAATTTATGTAGTATCACAAGATAATCATTTTAGTTATTTTACTGTATCAAAAGTTAATTCGATATTAGAACCGTATTGGATAAAATATTGTAGCGAAAACGATACATTAACACATTATTTATATTCAATGGTTGCTACAAAAGATTCCGGTTGTATAGTAGCAGGAACTAGAGCAAGAATACCTCCGGTTGATGGAAAATCATTAAAATATGGTGCCTGGATGCAGAAATTCGACTCCGACGGCAATACCGTTTCTACGACAGAACTCGCACCCAATGCCTGGTCTATCACCGTATATCCCAATCCGTCATCAGGGGAGTTTAGTATCAATATTGAAGGCAAAGCACAAAATACAAAGTTGGAATTGTACGATATGCAAGGTAGGGTTGTGAAAAGATTTACCGGATTGATACAGGGGAAAAACCGCTTGGATATGTATGATATACCTCACGGAATATACGTATGGCAGCTGTCAAGAGCCGGAAAGATATTGGGTACGGGTAAGTGGGTGAAGGAATAGTGCTTCGCACAGACACTATTTACCCCATCTCAAAAAGATACAACCCATATCCTGCTATCAAAGCAACTACTATATTTATTGCTTTTACTATAAAAAAGGAGCTTTTTGATTCTGCAAGCAAGGGAAGCATTCCATGTCCGTCCTGAGCGATGGAACTCGCAAGTAAAATGCTAAAAGGTATAGTACCCTGAGCAAAAAGCGTAACAAAAACCAAATGTGGTCCGGATTCGGGTATGATTCCTATCAAAACGGCAAATAAAAGTACCAATAGCATATTGTCATGCAGCAATGGTTGGATATTTACAAAATTAAGTAAAATGTTTATCACCAATAAAGTGCCGAAAGTCCACATAAATATTTTAGGCAGGTGAACTTTGAAAACATGATCCCACAAGTGTTTTTTAAGAAAATGTTCCGGTACTGTAAATACAACAAAAAGTGAAAATAATCCTGTGATGATCACTGTGTATTTTATCCATTCTTTGGCATCTGTCATTATTACTCCTGCCAATACTAAAACCAATAGGAGAACAATCAGTGATACCAAAGCAACCCTGTTAAAAGATGGATTCAAAAGATTGGATTTGAATTCTTTTGGATTATAACATTGGCATTTGTCTTCTTTGTGGAGTGGAAATTCATTATGCTCAAAGCTATGTGTTATTTTTTTTGTTTTGATAAATCTGTCTGTTAAATATCCTGCTATAATCCCGATTATAATCAAAAGTATTGTTAAGAAAATAGCTTTATCAGGAAACATTGCCAACATCACAAACGCTTCATCCCCGCTGGTAGCTATCATGGTGGTGACCACTGCTCCCAAACTGATAAGACTATGCGAATATAAAACTACTCCGGTATAAGCTCCAAGGCAACCGGGTATAGCTCCCAAAACAGCTCCTGTCAAATACTGTTTCCATTTCTTATCGCTTATGTTCCTTTGCCAGATACCATGAGTCTGTACATTGATGTACTCGATCAGCATCATCATAACAAAAATAAATCCCGATATGATAATGCTCTCTTTTAAAACACCTAAAATCAATTCAAACATAGATTATCTTTTTTTTGGTGCATTTCATTTTTTCGTTTTTTCCAATACTTGCCTCTAACTCCTATACCTCGACAAGCTCGGCAACCTATAGAGAACCCAACCCGCAATGCGAAAAAAAGAAATCCACCTATTTTTTTCCTCTTTTTTTATCCAATAATTCCTTTCTTGCCATTACATGTCCGCATTCGGGACATTTCAAGGTAGTACATTTCACACCTCTTTGATGTTCGGTTTTGTATCCGCATTTTACACATATACAATATCCGGAAGGTCCGAATGCTCCTCCCCTGTTTCTTCCTGCATGTTCATAATCATGATCGTGGTCGTGATGTCTTCCTCTTCCGCTATGATGATGTTCATCATGATCTCTGTGTTCACCCTGATTTCCGTATAAACCTCTTCCGTATCCACGTCCTTGTCCTCGTCCGGCACCGTGATGATGATCTTCGTGATGATGATAATTATTGTTTTTTTTCATCTGTTTAAGTTTTAAATATTTACGATTTTAGTAAATACTCAAGTTGCTTGTTATCGGGCTAAAGCCCTAAAAATTAGAACTTATCAAATTCCGTCAGCTAAAGCAGACGGTAATTATTCTTGCTATTTTACTCTCTGCTTTAGCTGACGGTTTATAGAATTCTGCACAATTTTATGGGCTTTAGCCCGATTATTAGCATCCGAGTAGTTACCAATTTTAATTATTCATTTAAATAAATCGCACAACATTTTCCGTGTCCGAAATTACCGGCAAGGTTAAACAGCTCGGTACTGTTGCAATTCGGACAACTATTTAATTCTTTATCTATACTTATATTGAACATATGTCCACAATTATTACATTTTATAATATTACTCCTAAAGTGAATATTTCCTCCGTCAATAGTTATCATATTTCCCGAAATGATCATTTGAGCTATTTTATTTCTTGCTTTCTCAATAAGACGGGTAAACGTAGATCTGGAAATATTCATTTCTTTTGACGCTTCATCATGGTTAAAACCCTCATAATCAGCCAATCTTATTGCTTCATATTCATCAATTGTCAATATGATATTTGAAAGATGTCTTCCTGCTACTCCGACAGGTTTAAACGAAGTAAATATCGGTGGATAACCTATTGATCTTTCTTTTTTATTTCTTGACATTTTTACTTTTTATGAACATATGTGCAAAAATAATACAAAGTTTTTAATTTGTCAAGGGTTTTTTTGATTTTTTTTAAGAATTGTATAATTTTATTATTATTTATTAGTTCTGTATTCAAATACATAAACAAAAAAAATGAGAAATACCGGTAAAAAAGAAATAAAAGACCTGATATTAAAGAAGATTGAAAGAACCAGGAGGAAGATAGTCTCTTATGAAGAAATGACTGCACCTATAGCACCTGAAAATTCCATAGGCAGAATTTCCAGAATGGATGCAATCAATAGTAAAAGTGTTGCTGAAGCCGGTTTGAGAGAAGCACAGAAAGTACTTTCTGGTTTAGAATATATGTTGATCAATATCGAAAAGCCGGATTTTGGAAAATGTAAAAAATGTGGAGCAGACATTCCTGTCCAAAGGATGTTATTGGTTCCTCATAGTCCTTATTGTGTTAAATGCTCTGACTGAAAAATAATCAAAACTGATAGTAGAATAAAGAAAGATTTGAAAAAAGTCTGAAGAATGTATAAAGAAAAATATCAATCCCTGATTTGGTACAATCATAGTATCCACCTGCAGAATTATTTTCATTTGCCTTAACTTTGACACAATTTTCTTTGTCTTGAGAAATAATATCGTTCAATTTATCGACAATATTTTTACCTTCAATTATAAAAACCAATTCTGTATTTATGTAAGCCGAACGAGGATCCATATTATATGATCCCAACAAAGCAATATTTTCATCAAAAATTGCAGATTTGGCATGCAGGTAATCAGGGCCTTTATATTCGTATAGATCAA